>CAWUOG010000110.1:0-8565 GCA_963923875.1 uncultured Alphaproteobacteria bacterium | reverse complement strand
AGCTCGGCTTTCGCCCTCTGGCCGGTGTGAATCACATACTGATTGTGATGGTAGCGTGACCAGAGCGCATAGTCGCGCTCGCAGCGCGCCAGCAGTTCGGGTGACGGCGGGGGCGGCGACGGTCCACAACCTGCCGCCATCGCGGCGAGCATCAAGGCCATCGACGAGCGAGAGAGCATGCGAATCCTTTCGACATCGCACTTTTCCTCAGCCGAGCACGCCATGGGCGCCGAGCACGGCCGCGCCGACGACCAGGGCGGCCACCGACAACAGCACCCAATGGGCCGCCTGCACGGCGCTCAAGCGGTTCAATACCGAGTTCCCGAACAGCGGTTCGATGACGAAGAGAACCGCCATGAACAGCAGCCAGAGCAGAGCCATGGCCGGCAGCCACCACGCGGCGGGATCGAGAAAGCGCCCCCATGCATCCAGTTTCCAGGCCATGTAGAAGCCGCTGAGACCTGCGACCGGCACCGAAACCCGCACCTGCGCCGAGAAGCGGCGCTCGACCTCGCGAAACAGGGAGAGTTGCCGCGACGGCTCGGAAAGGGCGAGCGCCGCCGGCAGGATCACCGTCGTGACGAACCACAGCCCGCCGATCCAGTGGACGACGGCCAGGATGTGGACGGCGCGCGCGATCGCGACCTCATCCATCGCATCACGCCGACATCGGCTCCGCGGCCGTGTTCCCGCCGTCCCTCTTCATGGGACCGAGGCCATGCGACGCGAGCCACTCGGCGATCGCCCGGGACTCCACCGGCAACTCGAGTGCCAGGGCACCGGCGAAGGCACGCCACGAATCGAGATTGCGGGCCGGCACGCCGACCAGCACGGGAACACCCAGTTCCACGGCCTCGGCGATCGCGCCCCGCAGGCCACCGCCCGCCGCCTCGATCTTGCCGAACTTGTTGACGACCAGCAGGCGAGGCTCGCCGTCGCGCAGGCCGTTGATCACATCCTCGCCGATTTCGGTCAGTACACCGACATCGAGGCGGCAGCCGGCCGCGTGACGGCCGCGTTCCTCGGCGATGGCACAGACGTTGCCAGTCGCCAGGTCTTTCAGAAGCATGTCGCACGGGTGACTGCCCTCGACGCGCTCGGCCGGTACCTGCAAGGCACCCGCGAGCGGGACACCGAGTTCCTCGAGCGGCGCAATGGCGCCCGCCATGGCGCGGTCGGGATAGACGCCGTCGCTGTAGACGATGGCCGCGATCGGATGACCGGTCATTGGGCGCTCCCTCGGCAACCGGCGCCGCAACGGCTGGCCGGGCTGTGTTCCTCCCGGTCGCGGGCCAGCGACCAGGTCAACATATGGTGCAGGCAGGCCGCGCCAGGATCGGGGGCACGCTCCAGCGCATTCATGAGGGCGAGCCAGTCTTCGTCCGATGCGAATGTGGCGAACCGGCGCGTCGCACCGACCGCATAGGCCGGCAAGCTCTCGCCAAATCGATCGCCGACACTTTCGACCTCGACCATCAATGGCAGATCGTTCATGCCGAGCAGGGTTTCGGCGGCAAAGGCCTCGTCACCCAGCCGCTCCAGGACATGACCGAGCAACATCGGCACCCCCTTACTGGACGAGCGGGCCGCTACCCGCGAGATCGATGCCCGTCACGGTCGCGCGGCCGGCAAGAACGGAGACGTATTGCTGCAGGGCGCGCCGACGCACGGCTTCGTCGAGATATTCGGCGATGCGGCCTTTCACCAGGTCGAACGGCAGGTCACGCCCCTCGACGCGACGGTCCAGCCGCACGACGTGCAGGCCGTAACGCGTTTCCACGGCCTGCGGATGAACGGCTCCTACTGCCATGCCTCGCAAGGCCCGCTCGAATTCCTCGACCGTCTGGCCGCGCCCGATCTGGCCCAGGTTGCCACCGTGCCGTGCCGACGGGCAATCGGAATGGACAGCGGCGAGTGCCGCAAATTCGTCCGGCCGGCCGCGAAGATCGTCGATCAGCGCCTGTGCCGTCTGCCGTGCGGCAGCCCGAGCGTCGGCATTTCCGGGCGCCGCCGCCACCAGGATGTGCGCGACCTCGCACAGGTCGGGCGACCGGAACTTCCCGCGATTTCGCTCGTAGTAGCGGCGACATTCGGCTTCACCGGCCCGCGGCACGACGACTTCGCGATCCAGCAGGGCGCGCAGCCGCGCCTCGTCAGCGGTTTCGCGACGGCCCTCGCCGTCATCCATCGGCTCGGCGACGAGGCCCAGACGCCCGGCTTCCTGCGTCAGCAGCTCCCGAATGGCGAGGGCGCGGGCGGCCAGCGTCCAGCATTCGTCCGGGTCGGACGAGGCATGGTGCTGGGTCTCGCGGGCGATATCGCCCGCCGAGATCGGCACGCCGTTGACGCTGACCGGGACCGGTCGCGCGAAGCGGCGGCGTGGCTTGTCGGTGGTGCCTTGGGCGATCATGGCCGTCACTCCGCCGGCAAGGGCCGGCGCCTGCGCACGACCTGATAGCCACGGCGGCCGAGATACCAGACGGGCGCCGACCAGATGTGGACCAGGCGGCTGAAGGGAAAGACGAAAAACAGCGTCATGCCCAGCACGAGATGCGCGAGGTAAGGCCAAGCCAGACCTTCCAGGGTGGCGACGTCGACGGGATGCAAAGTGACGATGCCCTGTGCCCAATGCGACAGGATCAGCATTACCGAGCCGTCGGAATGGCCGATCGAGAACGGCAGCGTGATCAGGCCGAGCGTAAGTTGCACCCACAGCACCGCCAGGATGGCGATATCCATCGCCGAACTGGTGCGGAGGATCCGGGCGTCGAACAGCCGGCGATGCAACAACATCGTCAAGCCGACGAAGCACATCGCGCCGGCGATACCGCCCGCAGCGACGGCGATCATCTGCTTCTGCTCGACCGTGACCACCAGCGTGTAGAGCGACGTCGGCGTCAACAGGCCGACCGTATGCCCCATCAGCAGAAACAGGATGCCGACATGGAACAGGTTGGACCCCCAGGCGAGCTGGCGCTTGCGCAGCATCTGGCTGGAACTCGCCCGCCAGGTATAGGGATCGCGATCGAACCGGATCAGGCTGCCCAACAGGAAAACCGTAAAGCAGACATACGGGTACCAGACGAAGGCGAGATGGAAGAGATAGTGCTTCATGGCCGCACTCCCGGGTTGGTCTCGGTCGCCACGCGCAGGCGCTCGGCCATGCGGTCGACGGGGCAATTGTCCCGGGCAGCGCCGGGACCGAAGGTCACCTCCTGCTCGATCCAGGCGGCGTCGAGGGCAGCAAGATCGTCAGGCTCCGGATCGGGCTCGGCACGAAGAGCCTCGAGTGCCTTGGCATCGAGCCTGGCCTTCGAGATCGACAGCAGGGCCGCCATCACCGCTTCGTAGGGCGACTGCCGCTTGGCCAGCCGTTCCCGCAGCGCGGCAATCACATTGGCCGGCTGCCCGACCAGACCGACCGCTTCCCGGGGGGCACGCGTCGAGGCAAATTCCAGGAATAGCGGAAGGAAGTCCGGCAGTTCGCTGGCGGTGGGCGTGTATCCCGCTTCCTCGTAGAGCTTCAGCAGGTCGACCATTGCCTGGCCACGGTCGCGGCTCTCACCGTGCACGTGCTCGAACAAGTGCAGCGACAGCGAGCGGGTGCGATCGAACAGCAGGCCGTACCGCTCCTGCCGGTCGTAGAGATCGCCCGCCGCCAGATCGTCGATCAGGCGATGGATGCGATCGCGGTCCGCGGCCGGCACGACAGCCTCGCGGTCGATGACGTCGCGGATCTCGGGGAGGGCATCGACCAGTTCCCTGGTGGGATAGGACAACAGGGCGGCGAGTGCGCGCAGAGTCTTCATCACGCCACCTCCATCGGGTTCCTGGGCTTGTTTTGGGGCCTCAGCTTGCCGCCGGAGAAGAGATTTCCGGCATCGTCGCCCGGCGTGCAGCCATTGCCGAAGCTGAAGCCGCAGGCGCCGCGCAGGCGGTAGGCGTCTTCGCCGGTCTCGCGATGCGCCGTCGGGATCACGAAGCGGTCCTCGTAATTGGCGATCGCCATCACATGATACATCTCCTCGATCTGCGCTGGCGTGAGGGCGACGCGAGAGGCCACCGCTCCGTCGATCACGCCGTCGACCGTCTTGGCGCGCATGTAGGCGCGCATCGCGAGCATGCGCTCGAGCCCTTTGGCAACCGGCTCCTCGTCGCCCGCGGTCAGCAGGTTGGCGAGGTAACGCAGGGGAATGCGCAGCGAGCGGACGTCGGGCATGCTGCCATCGACGCCCATCTTGCCCGCCTCGGCCGCCGACTGGATCGGCGACAGCGGCGGCACGTACCAGACCATCGGCAGGGTGCGGTACTCGGGATGCAGCGGGAAGGCGACCTTCCATTCCATCGCCATCTTCCAGACCGGCGACTTGCGAGCGGCCTCGAGCCAGGCATCGGGCACGCCGTCGCGGCGGGCCTGGGCGATCACGCCCTCGTCGTTGGGATCGAGAAACACACCCATCTGGGCGTCATAGAGCTGCTTCTCGTCGGGCACCGAGGCCGCCTGCTCGATGCGGTCGGCGTCGTACAGCATCACGCCGAGGTAGCGGATGCGGCCGACGCAGGTCTCCGAGCACACGGTCGGCTGGCCGGCCTCGATCCGCGGATAGCAGAAGATGCATTTCTCCGATTTTCCCGAAGACCAATTGAAGTAGATCTTCTTGTAGGGGCAGCCCGAAACGCACATGCGCCAGCCGCGGCACTTGTCCTGGTCGATGAGGACGATACCGTCCTCTTCCCGCTTGTAGATCGCACCGGACGGGCAGGCCGCGACGCAGGCGGGATTGAGGCAATGCTCGCACAGCCGCGGCAGGTACATCATGAAGGTGTTTTCGAACTGGCCGTAAATCTCCTTCTGGACGCCCTCGAAATTGACGTCGACCGAGCGCTTGGCGAATTCACCGCCCAGGATCTCCTCCCAATTGGGACCCCATTCGATCTTCTCCATGCGCTGGCCCGTGATCAGCGAACGCGGCCGCGCCGTCGGAAAGGCCTCGAGCTCGGGCGCCTTCTGCAGGTGCTCGTAGTCGAAGGTGAAAGGCTCGTAGTAGTCGTCGATCTCCGGCAGATCGGGATTGGCGAAGATGTTGGCGAGCACGCGCCACTTCGCCCCGATGCGGGGCTGGATGCGGCCGTTCCGCTTGCGCACCCAGCCGCCGTTCCACCGCTTCTGGTTCTCCCACTCCTTGGGATAGCCGATGCCAGGCTTGGTTTCGACGTTGTTGAACCAGGCGTATTCCATGCCTTCGCGATTGGTCCAGACGTTCTTGCAGGTGACCGAACAGGTGTGACAGCCGATGCACTTGTCGAGGTTCAGCACCATCGCGATCTGCGCGCGGATCTTCATGGCCGGCCTCCCAGCCGTTGCGGGGGTTGGATGTCGGCCGAAGCAGCATCGGGGTGAGGCCGCTCCAGCCAGTCGACGTTGCCGAGCTTGCGCACCACCACGAACTCGTCGCGGTTGGTGCCGATCGTGCCGTAGTAGTTGAAGCCCCAGGCCTGCTGGGCGTAGCCACCGATCATGTGTGTCGGCTTCAGAACCGCGCGCGTCACCGAATTGTGGATGCCGCCGCGATTGCCGGTCATCTCCGAGCCCGGCACGTTCACGATCTTCTCCTGCGCGTGATACATGAAAAGGGTTCCCTCCTTCATGCGCTGCGAGACGACCGCACGCGCCACCAGTGCGCCGTTGACGTTGTAGGCCTCGACCCAGTCGTTATCGACGATGCCGGCCTTCGCCGCGTCCACCTCGCTCAGCCATACGATCGGGCCGCCGCGCGACAGCGTCAGCATCATGAGGTTGTCGGTATAGGTCGAATGGATACCCCATTTCTGATGCGGCGTGATGAAGTTCAGGACGACCTGCTTGTTGCCGTTGGGCTTGCGGTCGATCACCGGCCGCGTCGTGCGCAGGTCGACGGGTGGCCGGTACACGCACAGCCCCTCACCGAACGCCAGCATCCACTTGTGATCCTGGTAGAGCTGCTGACGACCGGTCAGCGTACGCCATGGGATCAGTTCGTGGACATTGGTGTAGCCTGCGTTGTAGCAGACCTTCTCGCTCTCGAGCCCCGACCAGGTCGGCGCCGAGATGATCTTGCGCGGCTGGGCGACGACGTCGCGGAAGCGGATCTTCTCGTCCTCCTTCGGTAGCGCCAGATGCGCATGCTCGCGGCCGGTCGTCTTCGACAGTGCCTCCCACGACCGCACGGCGACTTCGCCGTTGGTCTCGGGCGCCAGCATCAGCAGGGTCTCGGCAGCGTCGATGTCGGTGTCGATCCGGGCCAGTCCCTTGGTCGGCCCGTCGGCGACGACGCCGTTCAGGCGCTTGAGCGCATCGACTTCGTGCTCGGTCTTCCAGGCGATTCCCTTGGTGCCGTTGCCCACCTTCTCCATGAGCGGTCCCAGCGAGGTGAAGCGGGCGTAGGTGTTGGGGTAGTCGCGCTCGACGACGGTGACCGCCGGCATGGTCTTGCCGGGGATCGGCTCGACCTCGCCCTTCTTCCATTCCCGCACGTCGGTCGCCTGGGCGACCTCGCCCGGGCTGTCGTGCATGATCGGGGTCAGCACGACGTCCTTCTCGACCCCGAGCACCTCGGGCGCCACGCGCGAGAACGCCTTGGCGATCGACTTGTAGATCTCCCAGTCGCTTCTCGCCTCCCACACCGGATCCACTGCCGCGGTCAGCGGGTGGATGAAGGGGTGCATGTCCGAGGTGTTGAGGTCGTTCTTCTCGTACCAGGTGGCGGTCGGCAGGACGATGTCGGAGTAGACGCAGGTGGTCGACATGCGGAAGTCGAGCGTGACCAGCAGGTCGAGCTTTCCTTCGGGACCATGGTCGTGCCACGCGACTTCGGTCGGCTTGGCCCGGCCTTCCTCGCCCAGGTCCTTACCCATGACGCCATGCGACGTGCCGAGCAGATGCTTGAGGAAGTATTCGTGGCCCTTGCCCGAGGAGCCGAGCAGATTGGAGCGCCACACGAACATGTTGCGCGGCCAGTTGCGCGGGTTGTCCGGGTCCTCGCAGGACATCTTCAGTTCGCCGCTCTTCAGCTTCTGCGCGACATAGTCCTTCGGTTCGAGTCCCGCCGCCGCCGCGGCCTTGGCGATTTCGAGCGGATTGCGCTCGAGTTGCGGCGCCGAGGGCAGCCAGCCCATGCGTTCGGCGCGCACGTTGTAGTCGATGATCGAGCCGTTCCAGTCGCCCTTGGGCGCGGTCGGCGAGACGATGTCGCCGACATTGATGGTCTCGTAGCGCCACTGGTCGGTATGGGCATAGAACGCCGACGTCGAGTTCTGCTGCCGCGGCGGACGGCCCCAGTCGAGCGCGAAGGCGAGCGGTGCCCAGCCGGCCTGCGGACGGAGCTTTTCCTGGCCGACATAGTGGGCCCAGCCACCGCCCGACTGGCCGATGCAGCCGCACATCGCCAGCATGTTGATCACGCCGCGATAGTTCATGTCGGCGTGATACCAGTGGTTCATCGCGGCGCCGATGATCACCATCGAACGCCCGTTGGTCTTCTCGGCGTTGGTCGCAAACTCCCGCGCGACCTGGATTATCTTGTCGCGCGCCACACCGGTGATCTTCTCCGCCCAGGCAGGCGTGTAGGGCACGTCGTCGTCCAGCGATGCAGCGACGTTCGGGCCACCCAGCCCGCCATCGACGCCGTAGTTGGCGACGAACAGATCGTGCACCGAGGCCACCATCGTCTCGCCGTCGACGAGCTTCAGCTTCTTCACCGCGACCAGGCGCTTAAGCACGCCGTCATGGCCGGTCGAGGCGAAGTGCTCGTGCTCGATATTGCCGAAATAGGGAAAGCCGACATCGACGATGTCGTCGCACACGTCGTTCAGCGACAGGCGCAGGGCCGTGTCCTTCCCGGAGGCTTCCTTCTCTTCGAGGTTCCACTTGCCCTGCTCGCCCCAGCGGAACCCGATCGAGCCGCGCGGCACCACGATGGAGCCCGTCTTTTCGTCGATCGCGACGGTCTTCCACTCCGGATTGTTGCTCTCGCCCAGCGAGGCGTCGAAGTCCGAGGCGCGCACGAAGCGGTCGGGCACGTACATGCCGTCGCGCTTCGTCAGCCGCACCAGCATCGGCATGTCGGTATAGCGCCGCAGGTAGTCCCGGAAGTACGGCACCTGCCGGGCGACGTGATACTCCTTCAGGATCACGTGGCCCATCGCCATGGCGAGCGCCGAATCGGTGCCTTGCTTCACCGACAGCCAGATGTCGCCGAACTTGGACGCTTCCGAATAGTCGGGGCAGATCACCGCGCTCTTCAGCCCGCGATAGCGCGCTTCGGTGTAGAAATGGGCATCCGGCGTGCGCGTCTGCGGCACGTTGGAGCCCCAGAGGATCACGAAGCCTGCATTGTACCAGTCGGCCGACTCCGGGACGTCGGTCTGTTCGCCCCAAGTCTGCGGCGACGCCGGCGGCAGGTCGCAATACCAATCGTAGAACGACATGCAGACGCCGCCGATCAGCGACAGGTACCGCGAGCCCGCAGCATAGGAAACCATCGACATCGCCGGGATCGGCGAGAAGCCCAGGATGCGATCCGGACC
>CAWUOG010000109.1:0-8582 GCA_963923875.1 uncultured Alphaproteobacteria bacterium | reverse complement strand
AGCGTTATGAGTTCAGCTGGAACCAGCTGAACTCATAAGGCCTCTCGAAACAGGCAGCACCGGTGCGCGCGAATGAGATGAAGTGGGACCGCAAGCGGTTCCACTTCATCTCATTCCGCTCTAGACGTCGAGATCGCGCGCGAACTTGGCGTTTTCGGTGATGAACGCGTACCGCTTTTCAGGTTTGCGGCCCATGAGGTCCTCGACCAGGGTACGCACCCTCATTTCCTCGCGGCGGTCGCCGGCACTTGCTGCGGTCGGCACGTCGACCTTCAGCAGGACACGCCTGGTCGGATCCATGGTGGTCTCGCGCAGATGCACGGACTGCATCTCACCCAGTCCCTTGAATCGGGTGATGTCGGCCTTGCCGCCGAACTGGGTCCTCACCAGTTCGTCCTTCTGGGCGTCGTCCTGGGCGTATTCCGTCTTGCCGCCCTTGCTGATGCGGTAGAGCGGCGGCTGAGCCAGGAAGAGGTGGCCGCTTTCGATCAGCTTCGGCATCTCGCGATAGAAGAACGTCATCAGCAGCGAGGCGATGTGCGCACCGTCGACGTCGGCGTCGGTCATGATGATGACGCGCTCGTAACGCAGCCGCTCGTCGCTGTAGTTGGCGCCGGTGCCGCAGCCCAGTGCCTGGATCAGGTCCTGAACTTCCTGGTTCTCGCGAAGCTTGTCGGCGCTCGCCGAGGCGACGTTCAGGATCTTGCCGCGCAACGGCAGGATCGCCTGGGTCTCGCGGTTGCGCGCGGCCTTGGCCGAGCCGCCGGCCGAATCGCCCTCGACCAGGAAGATCTCCGTGCCGATCGATGCCGAGCTCGAGCAGTCCGCGAGCTTGCCGGGCAGGCGGAGCTTGCGGGTTGCCGTCTTGCGCTGTTGCTCGCGGTCCTGGCGGCGGCGGACGCGCTCCTCGGCCTTGGCGACCACGTGGTCGAGCAGCACGTTACCGGCTTCCTTGTCGCCGGTCAGCCAGTGCTCGAAATTGTCGCCGACCACCGTTTCCACAAGCTTGGTCGCTTCGACCGAGACCAGCTTCTCCTTGGTCTGGCCCTGGAACTGCGGCTGTTCGATGAACACCGAGACCAGGGCCGCGGCGCCCTCCATCACGTCGTCAGCGGTGATGATGCCGCCCTTGCGATTGCCGGTGAGCTCGGCATAACGCTTCAGCCCGCGCACCAGCGCGCTGCGGAAGCCCGATTCGTGGGTACCGCCCTCGGCCGTGGGAACGGTGTTGCAATAGGAACGGACGAAGCCTTCCTCGTCGTTCGGCCACCACACGGCCCATTCGACCTTGCCCGCACCCGAGCTTCCATTCGAGCCGCCGCTCTCGCTCTTGGCCTCGCCGGAGAAAGGTTGCGGCACCACGGTCGGCCGCTGGCCGATCTCGGAGATGACGTAGTCCTTCAGGCCGCCTTCGAAATGGAAATTCTCCTCGGCCGGAACGTCGGAGTTCTTCCCGAGCAGCTTGGGATCGCACTTCCAGCGGATTTCAACGCCGCGGAACAGGTACGACTTCGAGCGCGCCATGGCGTAGAGCCGCTCCGGCTTGAAGTCCTGTTTGCCGAAGATGTCCGGATCGGGATGGAACGTCACGGTCGTGCCGCGCCGGTTGGGGGCGGGGCCGGTTGCCTTGAGCTTGGTCGTGGGCTTGCCACGCGAGAACGTCTGGACCCACGATTGCCGGTCGCGCGCCACTTCGACCACCAGTTCGTCGCTCAGCGCATTGACCACCGACACGCCGACGCCATGCAGGCCGCCCGAGGTCGCGTAGACCTTGCTGTTGAACTTGCCGCCCGAATGGAGCGTCGTGAGGATGATCTCGAGCGCCGACTTGGGCTTGTACTTCGGATGCGGGTCGGTCGGGATGCCGCGGCCGTTGTCGCGGATCAGCACCTTGTTGCCGGCCAGCAACTCGACATGAATCGTGTCGGCGTGGCCCGCGACCGCCTCGTCCATCGCGTTATCGAGCACTTCGGCGACCAGGTGATGCATCGCCCGCTCGTCGGTGCCGCCGATGTACATGCCGGGGCGCTTGCGGACCGGCTCGAGTCCCTCCAGGACCTCGATGTCGCGTGCTGTATACGAATTGTCCTTGGCGGAGGCGGTTTTCTTGCCGCCCGACCGTTCGAAAAGGTCGCCGCTCTTGCCAGTGGTCTTCTTGGCCATTGCTTCATTCTTGTCGTTTTGCGGCCGCGCGAGGGGTTCGCCCGATGACCGCGTTGTCAGGGATATGGTAGTAAAAACGCGGAAAATCAACAATATCCGGCAGGGGACAGATGGCCGACACCTCGCGCGATCCGATCATCAGGACAGTGCCGCAGCCTGCGGACATGAACGGAAATGGCGACATATTCGGCGGCTGGGTGCTGTCGCAGATGGATATTGCCGGAGGCGCGATGGCCGCCCGGGTCGCCAGGGGCCGGGTCGCGACGGTCGCGATCACCGCGATGACCTTCGTCCAGCCCATCAAGGTGGGCGACATGGTCTCGATCTACGGCAAGGTCGCGAAGATCGGCCGCACCTCGATCACCATCGACCTCGAGACCGTGGTGCAGCGGCGCAATGACGCGACCGAGATCCGGGTCACGCATGGCACCTACGTGTTCGTGGCCATCGACCCCGAAGGCAAGCCGAGGCAGGTTCCGCCGCCGTGAAAATGACCGTGAAGCATCCGTTCAGGCTCTTGCTTGTGCTGATTGGCCTGCTGGCGCCCTCGATCGCGCTGGCGCATCCACACATCTGGATTTCCCAACAGGTGAGGGTGATCACGAAGGACGGCCGGATCACCCATTTCGAAGTGGTCTGGCGCTTCGATCCCTATTCGAGCGAGGACGAGATCCCGGCGATCGACGAGAATGCTGACGGCAAGGTGAGCCCCGAGGAGACCCGCGCGCTCGCCTCCGACATGCTGCCCGAGTTGCAGAAGGTCGGCTTCCTCACCTGGCTGAATACCGGCGGCAAGGACTTCCGGCCGCCCACGCCGCCGACGCTCAGCGTGCGTATCGAGGATCCCGCGACCTTCACGCCGCCGGAGTGGGACCGCGAGGCCGGCGACAAGAAGGAAGATCCCGGCATGCCGATGCCGCGCAACAAACAGGTCGAACAGCACGCGCCGCCCCCGCGCGCGACTCCGCGCAACCTGGTCTATGTCATGCGCTACACGTTGCCGGAACCCACGAAGTTCCTCTCGATTACGACCATCGAGCCCGAAGACTTCATCCGCTTCGATGTCGACCCGAAGACCCTGCCGAAGGGTTGCGTGCTCGCGAAGCACGCGACCTACAAGTCCGAGTTTGTTCCGGGCAAGCCGGTGTTCGCCGACCAGGTGACGTGTCGCTTGCCATGAGGGGGCGCCTGCCGTGACAGGCGACGGACGAAGCATCACGCCGGAGCGACGCCACCGCCCACTGGTGGGCATGGCCTTCATGCTGGTGGCCTGCGCGCTGTTTCCGGTGATGAACGGCATCGTGAAGCTCCTCGGCGAGCAGTACGACCCAAAACAGGTCGTTTGGTTCCGCATCACCACCCATCTCGTGCTCGTGGCGCTGGTCTTCGTGCCGCGTATGGGCACGCAGCTTTTCCGCACGCGCCATATCGGCTCGCAGGCGGTCGTCTCGGTGATGATGCTGCTCTCGACGCTCTGCTACTTCACCGCGGCCAAGTATGTCGGTGTGGCCGACGCGATTTCGGTGTCATTCGTGGCGCCGCTCGCCGTGGTGTTTCTCGCCTGGCCGCTGCTCGGAGAGCGCATCACCGCGATCCGCCTGGGCGCCGTCCTGCTGGGCTTCATCGGCGTGCTGGTGGTGATTCGACCCGGCAGCTCGGTGTTCCAGCCGGCCTCGCTGCTGCTGCTGGGCAGCGCGCTCTGCTACGCCATCTACCAGATCTACATCAGGCGCCTGGCCGGAATCGACCATCCGGCCACCTCGATCTTCTACAGCGTGCTGCTCGGCTCGATCATCATGTCCTGCGTCGTGCCGTTTGTCTGGACGACTCCCAGGAACTGGCAGCACTGGGCGCTGTTCTTCTCGACCGGCGCCATGGGCGCGCTCGGTCACTATTGCGTGGCCCGTGCCATGACTTACGCTTCGGCCAATTTCATCGCGCCGTTCAACTACACCCAGATGATCGGTTCGGTGATCGTGGGCTACCTGATGTTCGCCGAGGTGCCGGATGCTTACGTCTGGCTCGGCACCGCCCTGATCGTCTCGGCCGGCCTGATGGTCGGCTGGTCGGGCCGCAAGAGAATCTAGGGGAGACAGCCATGCCATATCTCGTCGCCGCCGATCTGCCGGCCGCAAGCGCCGGCAGCCGCTTCCGCGCGCTGCTCGAGCGGCCCGGCATTCTCCAGATGCCGGGCACGCACAACGGCCATGCCGCGCTGCAGGCCAAGGCCGCGGGCTTCGAGGCAGCCTATCTCTCGGGTGCAGGCATGTCGGCCTCGATGGGCTTGCCCGATCTTGGCGTGATCACGGTCGACGAGGTCTGCTTCTTCATCCGCCAGGTGGCGCGCGCCTCGGGCTTGCCGGTCCTGGTCGACGGCGACACTGGCTACGGCGAAGCACTGAACGTGATGCACATGGTGCGAGCCTTCGAGGAGGCGGGAGCGGGCGCCGTCCATATCGAGGACCAGCTTCTGCCGAAGAAGTGCGGCCACCTGAACGACAAGAAGCTCGCCGAGGCCCACGACATGGCGGCCAAGGTCCATGCCGCAACGCGCGCTCGGCGTGACCTCTTCATCATCGCTCGCACCGATGCGGCAGCGAGCGAAGGCATCGACGGCGCCGTCGCGCGGGCCCGGAAGTATCTCGAGGCGGGGGCCGACGCGATCTTCCCCGAGGCCCTGATCAACGCAGAAATGTTCCGCGCCTTCGCGAAAGCGATGCCCGGGGTAAAGCTCCTGGCGAACATGACCGAGTTCGGCCGCACGCCGTTCTTTACCGCGTCGGAATTCCAGGAGATGGGCTATCGGATGGTCATCTGGCCGGTCTCGGCCTTCCGCGTCGCCAACAAAGCGCAGGAACGCCTCTATGCTGCGATCCGGCGCGACGGCGGCACCCAGAACATGATCGGCGAGATGCAGACCCGCGCCGAGCTCTACAAGACGATCGGCTATCACGACTACGAGGCGCTCGATGCCTCGATCGTCGAGACGGTCGTGCCGCAAGGTATGCCGCAGCGGTCTTAACTTTCCTCCCCATCTGAATGGGGAGGAACGCGATCAGATCCCGAGTTCCTTCAGATCCGGCGCCTTTTTGTGGAAGTCGGTCGCATCCTGGAAGGCCTTGCCGATCTTCAGCACCGTGCCCTCGGTGTAGGGGCGTCCGAGAATCTGAACACCGACGGGCAGTCCTGCCGAGAAGCCGGCTGGCATCGACAACCCGCACAGGCCGAGATAGTTGCCCGGCCGTGTCATCAGCGAAATCGCCGGAGACGTCTCATCGACTTCGGTGATCGGAATCGCGGCCGACGCCAGAGTCGGCGTCAGCAGTGCGTCGTACCGCGCCATCCAGGCATGGAACGAAGCGCGGAGCTGCGCCATGCGACGCAGTTCGCCGGCATAGACGGCCGGGGCGAAGGTCTTGGCCGCCATCGCGCGGGCGCGCACGCCGTTGCCGATCGGCTTGCTCATGTCCTCGATCCAGTCACGGTGCAGCGACCACAGTTCGGAAGCCGAGATGGAGCCAGCCGAAGTGCCAAGATCGAAGTAGCCGCTCGGAAACTTCACCGTTTCAACCACGGCGCCGAGCCCCGCCAGCGTCTTGGCGGCGGCCTGCCAGGCGGCGATCACGTCGGCATGGCAGGGCGGCAGCTGCGCTGCGTCGGGCACGGCGATTTTCATGCCTTTGATCGACCCACCCTTGGTCGCAGCGGTGAAATCCTCCAGCGGCTGCCCGAGCGTCGTCGGATCTCGCGGATCGGGGCCGGCCAGGGCATTCAGCATCAGCGCGCAATCCTCGACCGAGCGCGCCATCGGGCCGATCGAGTCCAGAGTCCACGACAGCAGCATCGTGCCGTGCAGGCTGATGCGGCCGAACGTGACCTTGAGGCCGACCAGGCCGTTGAAGGAGCAGGGAATGCGCACCGAACCGCCGGTGTCGCTGCCGATGCCGGCCGGCGTCAATCGGGCCGCGACCGCGACGCCCGTGCCGCTCGATGAGCCTCCGGGCGTGCGATGGGTCTTGAGGTCCCAGGGGTTCCAAGGCGCGCCCATCAGCGGGTTGGTACCCCAGCCGCCGAAGGCGAATTCGACCATGTGCAGCTTGCCGAGCGGGATCATGCCGGCGGCAGTGAGGCGCTCGACCGTGGCCGAGGTCTCGGTGGCGATTCGCTTCTCCCACATCTTCGAGCCGCCGGTGCCGACGCGGCCCTTGATGTCGCAGAGATCCTTGTAGGCGACCGGCAGGCCATGCAGCGCGGGCAGGGGAAAGCCCGACGCGCGCGCCTTGTCAGCGGCGTCCGCGAGATCTTTTGCCTCCTTGGCATAGACCTCGACAAAGGAATGAAGCTTGCCGTCCGCCTTCTCGATGCGGGCAAGCAAGACGTCGACGATTTCCCGCGAGGAGAACTTCTTGGCGGCCAGGCCCGCGCCGAGCTCGGTCAGAGTCATTTCATGCAGAGACATCAGTAGGTCGCCCTTCCGCCGGAGAGATCGAACACCGCCGCCGTGCTGAAGGTGCAGGCCGGCGAGGCGAGCCATGCCACCATCTCGGCGACCTCATCGACTTCGCCGAAGCGGTTCATGGGAATTTTCGAGAGCATGTACTGTATGTGCTGTTCGGTCATCTGGCTGAAGAGCTCCGTCTTGACCACCGCCGGTGCAACGCAGTTCACCAGCACGCCACTCGTCGCAAGTTCCTTGCCAAGCGACTTGGTCAATCCGATCACGCCGGCTTTCGAGGCGGAATAGGCCGAGGCATTGGGATTGCCTTCCTTTCCGGCGACGGAAGCGATGTTCACGATGCGGCCCCAGCCGCGCTTGACCATGCCCGGTACGACGGCACGGTTGCACAAGAAGACGCCGGTCAGGTTGATGTCGATCACCTGCTTCCAGGCGTCGACCGGATACTTGTCGACCGTCATGTTCGGTCCCGTGATGCCGGCGCTCGCGACCAGAATGTCAGGGGCAGCGAGGTCCTTCTCCGTTTTCGCCAGCGCCTCGGCGATCGAGCGGTCGTCAGTGACGTCGACCGGCACGGCGATCGCGTCGCCCAGCGAGGCGGCTGACTGCTTCGCGCGGTCCATATCGCGATCCCACAGGGCGATGCGGCCGCCGCCGGCCGCGATCCGGGCCGCACAGGCGAGACCGATGCCGCGGGCGCCACCGGTCACGACCGCGGTGCGGCCCTTGAATACCTCGCCTGCCATGGTTACCTCCCAAATACTTGAATCGGCGCGATTTTCCGATCATACCGGACGCCCATGCCATCCGACAAACCAGCCTCCATCGACGCCACCCTCGAACTGCTGAAGCGGGGCGATTACATCGCCGACCGCAGCCTCGCGACTGTCCTTTATCTCGCCCTGAAGCTCGGTCGGCCGCTGTTCTGCGAAGGCGAAGCAGGCGTCGGCAAGACCGAGATCGCCAAGGTGCTGGCCATGACGTTGAACCGGCCGCTGATCCGCCTGCAGTGCTACGAAGGCCTCGACGTCAATTCGGCGGTCTACGAGTGGAACTATTCGCGTCAGATGATCGAGATTCGCCTGGCGGAGGCGCAGGGCGTGCACAATCGCGACGAGCTCGCCTCCGACATCTTCAATGAGCGCTTCCTGATCCGCCGTCCGCTGCTCGAGGCGCTGCAGCCCAGCGTGCAGGGCGCGCCTGTTCTGCTGATCGACGAGCTCGACCGCACGGACGAGCCGTTCGAGGCGTATCTGCTGGAGGTTCTGTCCGACTTCCAGGTGACGATCCCCGAACTCGGTACGGTCAAGGCCGCGCAGACGCCCATCGTGATCGTCACCTCCAACCGCACGCGCGAGATCCACGACGCGCTGAAGCGGCGCTGCTTTTATCACTGGGTCGACTACCCCGATCTGAAGCGCGAACTGGAGATCCTGAAGGTGAAGGCGCCGGGCGCGAGCGAGCGACTGTCGCGTCAGGTCGTGGGGTTCGTACAGGAACTGCGCAAGCTCGACCTCTTCAAGTCGCCGGGCGTCGCCGAGTCGATCGACTGGGCGACGGCGCTGTCGGAACTGAATGCGCTCGACCTCGATCCCCGGACGGTCAACGATACGCTGGGCGTCCTGCTGAAATATCAGGACGACATCCAGCGCCTGCAGGGGTCTGAAGCCGCCGAAATTCTCCAGAAGGTCAAGGCGGACATCGCCGCCAACCCGCTCGGCTGACGGCCCGATGAACGCGTTGCCCGAACAACCGGCGACGCCAGGCGGTGACGGCAAACCGCGCGGTCGACTGGCGAGCAATATCGTGCACTTCGCGCGTACCTTGCGCTCCGCGGGATTGCGCGTGGGGCCGGGGCAGGTGTTGCGCGCTATCGAAGCGGTCGAGGCGGCAGGCATCGCCAAGCGTGACGATTTCTACTGGACGCTCCATTCGGTGTTCGTGAATCGCCGCGACCAGCGCG
>CAWUOG010000108.1:0-8681 GCA_963923875.1 uncultured Alphaproteobacteria bacterium | reverse complement strand
CACCTCCGGCAACTCCGGCCAGGCAGCAGTAGCGATGCCGGTGATCCTCGCAGCGCTGGTCGGCTTGGCGGTGGTTGCGATCGGTCTCTACTGGTTCATGCGCGCCAACCCGTCGGCGCTGGCGCGTCGGCTGCGCCTCGTCGCGCTGGTCGTCGCTGCGTTCGGCGCGCTCGGATTGCTGGTGGTGGGGCTGCGGTTTCTGCCGGCGTATCTGCCGGAACTGTTCGGATTGGCCGGCGTGGCGGTCACGGCGCTGATCGCCCAACTCGCGCGCCGGCGCACGTCGGGAGGCTTCAGTACGCCGGGGACGGGGCAACGCAGCTCGGTACGGACGCAATTCCTCGATGCCTGGATCGATCACGGCTCCGGCGAGATGGGCGCGTCGGTGCTGCGCGGGCCGTTCAGCGGCCGCACTCTCGACAGCCTGAGCGAGGTCCAGCTTAGGTCACTGCACGGCGAGTGCCGGGCGGACACCGATTCGCTTCGGGTCCTGGAGTCGTATCTCGACCGCCGGCTGGGACCGGACTGGCGCGGCGCCGCACAGCAGGACGCGCCGGGCGGCGGATCGTCGACGCCGCCCCGGGGGGCGCGCGGGGACATGTCGCGCACAGAAGCGCTGGCGCTGCTAGGACTGCAGGAAGGTGCCGGCGACGACGAAGTCCGGGCGGCCCATCGCCGGTTGATCCAGCGTGTGCACCCCGACGTCGGGGGAAGCGCCGAACTGGCCGCCCGCATCAACCGGGCGAAAGATGTCCTTTTGGGCCAGTGACTTGCCAGCAGGGGCGGCCATATGTCATCAACTCGCACCCCCAAACGAGGCATGAAGAGTAATGGCGCAGCGCGTCCGTAAAGCCGTTTTGCCGGTGGCCGGCCTCGGCACCCGTTTCCTGCCCGCCACCAAGGCGGTTCCCAAGGAAATGCTCACAGTCGTCGACCGGCCGCTGATCCAGTATGCGGTCGAGGAATGCCTAGCGGCGGGGATCGAGGAGTTCGTATTCGTCACCGGCCGCAACAAGGGCGTGATCGAGGATCACTTCGACCATACCTACGAGCTGGAAGACACGCTGCAGAAGCGCGGGAACAAGGCCGCCGAACTCAGACAGACCGAGGCCGCGACGCTCAAGCAGGGCAACGCGATCTTCACGCGCCAGCAGAAGCCTCTGGGGCTCGGCCATGCGGTGTGGTGCGCACGACACTGGATCGGTGACGAGCCGTTCGCAGTATTGCTGCCGGATGAACTGATGATCGGCTCGCCGACCTGCACCGCACAGCTGGTGAGTGCGCACGAGAAGACCGGCGGCAGCGTCGTCGCGGTGGTCGATGTGCCGCGCGAGCAGACCAAGAGCTACGGCATCGCGGCCGTGAAGAATGCCAAGGGTGACATGGCCGAAATCACCGGTCTTGTCGAAAAGCCCAAGCCGGAAGAGGCGCCTTCCACGCTGGCGCTGATCGGCCGCTATGTCCTGTTACCCGAGGTGTTCACGCACCTCGACCGCCACGAGAAGGGCGCGGGTGGCGAAATCCAGCTCACCGATGCGCTGGCCAGGATGATCGGCAACAAGCCGTTTCATGCCATGACCTATACTGGCGGCCGTTACGATTGCGGCAGCAGGGCAGGCTTCCTCGAGGCCAATGTGGCCGTCTCCCTGCAGCGCGCCGACACGGCGAAGGACACGCGGGCGCTGTTGGAGCGCCTGCTGAAAGGCTGATCTGATGCGCATCACCATGGTCGGCTCCGGCTATGTCGGTCTGGTCTCGGGCGCCTGTTTCGCTCAGTTCGGTCACGACGTGGTCTGCGTCGACAAGGACCCGAGCAAGATCGAGAAGCTGAAGCAGGGCGTGATGCCGATCTACGAGCCGGGCCTCGACAAGCTCGTGCTCGACAACATGAAAGCGGGTCGGTTGAGCTTCAGCACCAATCTTGCCGATTCGGTTTCCGGTGCCGATGCCGTGTTCATCGCGGTCGGCACGCCGACCCGGCGTGGCGACGGCCACGCGGATTTGAGCTACGTCTATGCCGCAGCCGCCGAGATCGCCGGCGCGATCCGCGGATACACCGTGATCGTGACCAAATCGACAGTGCCGGTCGGCACCGGCCGGCAGGTCGCGCGAATCGTGCACGAGACCCAGCCGGCGGCGGAGTTCGATGTCGCCTCCAATCCGGAATTCCTGCGCGAGGGCGCGGCGATCGAGGACTTCATGAAGCCCGACCGTGTCGTCATCGGGGTCGAGAGCCAGCGGGCGCGCGACGTGATGTCTGGAATCTACCGGCCGCTCAACTTGATCCAGACGCCGATGGTATTCACCAATATCGAGACGGCCGAGGTCACCAAGTACGCCGGCAACGCCTTCCTCGCGACCAAGATCACCTTCATCAACGAGATTGCCGATCTCTGCGAGAAGGTCGGCGCCGACGTGCACGACGTGGCGCGCGGAATCGGGTTGGATGGCCGCATCGGCCGCAAGTTCCTGCACCCCGGGCCGGGCTTCGGCGGCTCTTGTTTCCCCAAGGACACGCTGGCGCTCGCCTACACGGCGCGCGAGTACAACGCACCGCAATCGATCGTCGAGCAGGTGATCGAGGTCAACAATGCCCGCAAGAAGCGCATGGCCGGCAAGGTCATCGAGTTCTGTGGCGGCTCGGTCGCGGGGCTTACGATCGGGATACTGGGCCTGACCTTCAAGCCCAATACCGACGACATGCGCGACGCACCGTCGCTCGACATCGTGCCGGCTCTTCTGCAGGCGGGGGCGAAGATCGTCGCCTTCGATCCGGAGGGCATGAGCGAGGCCGGCAAGCTGTTGCAGGGCATCACCTTCGCCAAGACCGCCTATGAGGCGATCGCCGGCGCCGATGTCATGGTGGTGATCACCGAGTGGCACGAGTTCCGCGGGCTCGATCCCCGGCGCATCAAGGAACTGATGCGCCAGCCGCGCATCGTCGACCTGCGCAACATCTTCAATCCCGAAGAGATGCGCGGACTGGGATTCATCTACGAGGGCGTCGGCCGGCCCGGCCCACGCTCATGATCAATCGGCATCTGGAGCACTAAATGAGCGAGACGGCGCACAAGTTCGATTCGACGATCCTGCGCGAGTACGACATCCGCGGCGTGGTCGGGAAGACCCTGCACGTCGCCGATGCGACGGCGATTGGACGGACCTTCGGCAGCATGGTTCGCAGAAAAGGGGGCAAGCGGGTTGTGCTGGGTTATGACGGCCGTCTCAGTTCGCCCGACCTGGCAGCGGCCTGCACCGCAGGACTGACCGCCGCCGGTGTTGATGTCATTCAGATCGGCGTGGCGGCAACGCCGATGCTCTATTTTGCGGTTTGGCACCTCGAGGCCGATGGCGGCATCCAGATCACCGGCTCGCACAACCCGCCCGATTTCAACGGCTTCAAGATGATGATGGGCAAGAAGTCGTTCTTCGGCGCCGACATCCAGAAGCTGGGCGAACTCGCCGGCAAGGCTGACTGGGAGACCGGCTCGGGCAAGGTCGAGAAGAAGAACATCCTCGCAGACTACGCCGCGCGGCTCCTCAAGGATGTGAAGCCGGGCAAGAAGCTGAAGGTTGCCTGGGACACAGGCAACGGCGCCGTCGGCGTGTCGATTCGCGCCGTGGTCGACAAGCTCCCGGGGACGCACTTCGTGCTGAACGAGAAGGTCGACGGCACTTTCCCGGCGCATCATCCCGACCCGACGGTCCCCAAGAACCTCGAGCAACTCGTTGCCGAGGTGAAGAAGCAAGGCTGCGATCTCGGCATCGCTTTCGACGGCGACGGCGACCGCATCGGTGCGGTCGATGGCAAGGGCCGAATCCTGTGGGGCGATCAGCTCCTGATCCTGTGGGCGAGAGACGTGCTGAAGACGCGGCCCGGCGCCACCATCATCGCCGACGTCAAGGCGAGCCAGGCGCTGTTCGACGAGATCGCTCGTGCGGGCGGCCAGCCCCTGATGTGGAAGACCGGCCATTCGCTGATCAAGACAAAGCTTGCCGAGCTCAACGCGCCGCTTGCGGGCGAGATGAGCGGTCACATCTTCTTCGCCGACACCTTCTATGGGTTCGATGATGCGCTCTATTGCGGCCTGCGACTGCTCAACGTCGTGGCTGGCGCCGACGAGAGCTTGGCCGCGATGCGCGACAAGCTTCCACAGCTGGTGAACACCCCGGAACTGCGCTTCGACTGCCCCGATGAGAAGAAGTTCAAGATCGTCGACGAGGTGAAGGTCCGCCTCAAGCAGGCGGGCGCCAAGGTCAACGACATCGACGGCGTGCGAGTAAATACGCCGGACGGCTGGTGGTTGCTGCGTGCCTCGAACACCCAACCGGTGCTCGTGGCACGCTGCGAGAGCGCCAATCAGGCAGGCCTCGAGCGACTGAAGGACGACCTCAAGAAGGCGCTGGCGGCCAGCGGCGTCGAATTGCCGGCCGACGTGGAGGCCGGTGGCGGCCACCACTGATGCGCTTCTTTTTCTACGGAACGCTGCTCGATCGAGATGTCACGGCCCTGGTGCTGGGACGACGGCTGCCGCCTCAGGCCTTCGAGCCCGCTTCACTGCCGGGATACTCGCGCTGGCGGGTGCAGGGGGGCAGCTATCCGATTTCGATTCCGGACCGGAAGGGCGAGGTCGAGGGCTGCATTGTTGGCGGGCTCAGCACCCGCGATGTAGCGCGGCTCGCGGCCTACGAAGGCTCGGGCTACCGCGTGGCGTCACTGAAGGTGAAAGTGGCCGGTGGCCTCACGCGCGTTTCGGTATTCGAGCCGCTGGTTCAGAAATTGCAACCGACCAACCGGCCGTGGGATCTCGTGCTCTGGCAGCGGCACGACAAACGGGCGTTCATGGCCCGGCTGGTGCAGGCGCTTAGCGGGCGCCGGGGGTATTCCAGGCTGTAACCTGCAGCGCCGAGCAGTAGATCTTGCGCTGTTCCAGCTTCCTGCAGCCCAGCACGGCTTCTTCCTGGGTGAGATTGATCAGTCTGGCGCGATGAAAGGTCTTCTGCGCCATCTGAACCTCGTCGACCGTAATCGCGCTATGACTGCGCGCGGTCTCGGGGAGTGCCGTGGTGGCGCGGTCGAGCGCCAGTTGTGCCGACCTTGAATCGCTGAAGGAACCAACCTGGATCACCCAACTGCCGAGCGGCGGCTGTCCCGGATCGGCGGAGACGGCGCTGGAAGCGGCGGCCGGCGCCGCCGAGGCGACGCGAACAGGGGCGGGCGGCGCGGCTGACGGGGCGGGTGTGGGCTCGACCGGTGGCCTTGCAGCCTGCGCCACCGCGGGGGCATGCCGGGGAGCCTCGGGAATGGCGGTTCCAGGCACGAAGTTGGAGGCATTGTAGCGAGCCGACGGCGGCATGCGCTGCGGGGACCACGGCGACAGCGCAAGCGAACCGGCCATCGCGAACCCTCGGTCCATCAATTCGGCCATCAGGCGGTCGCGCTGGAATGCAGTGTCGCCGCCCATCACGACACCGATCAGGCGTCGATTGTCGCGCATCGCCGACATGACGAGATTGAAGCCGGAAGCGGCGGTGTAGCCGGTCTTCAGACCGTCGGCGCCGGCATAGCTTGCCAGCATGCGGTTGTGATTTTCGAGCGGCCGGCCGCGGTACGAATACGTCTGAACCGAAAAGACCGGGTAATAGTGCGGGAAGTCTCGCAGCAATGCGTTCGCAAGCCGGGCCAGATCGCGCGCCGTCGTGACCTGCTCGCGGTTGGGCAGGCCAGAGGCGTTGCGGAACACCGTCGAGCTCATGCCGAGCTGGCGCGCCTTCTGGGTCATCAATCGGGCGAAGTTCTCTTCGTCGCCGCCCAGCGCTTCGCCGAGGACGACGGCGGCGTCGTTGGCGGAACGCGTCACCAGCCCCATCACGGCATCGCGCACCACCACCATGCCGCCGGCCAGCCCCATCTTGGTCGGCTGTGCGTTCAGCGCATTGGTCGACACCGGCAGCGCGTCGCCCAGCGACAGGCGACCGGAGTCGAGGGCGGCGAACGTGAGGTAGAGCGTCATCAATTTGGTGAGCGACGCGGGATGACGAAGTTCGTCCGGACGATCCGACAAAAGCTCCCGACCGCTATTGGCGTCGACGATCAGATAGGAGTCCTTGGAGCTGATCCCGGGATTGGGGACCCACGGCGAGGGTGCGGAGGCGGGGTTCGCAGGGGCGCGCGCTTTGGCCTTTGCCGGCGGCACCGCACGCTTGGTCGAATGGGTCTGCGCCAGTGACACCTCGGGCGTCGCCAGCGTAAGCAACAGAACACCGAGGGCCAGTCCGTGGATCGTGGCCACGCAGCGCTTGAGGAGGAGGGTCATCTCAAAAACGCCATCTACACTAGATATGATTTTTTATCGCCAGGCCAATGGGTTACCGGCGTTTCTTCCACTTTAACCAAGATTTACTGCTTATGCAACTTCTCCGCTGCCCCAAAGCTGGCGTACTTGGTTCGGAAACTGCATCGATATGGCGGGAGAACCCGACGTGAAAAGCTTGCGCGCACTGGCCGTACTGGCGGCCCTGGGGTTGGCGCATCCCGCATTGGCACAGCGCGCCGACAGCCGAGTCGATCCGCCGATCGTGCGGAGCTTCAATTGGTTCGACTACGTGGCGGCAGGCGAGATCCGTGAGAGGTGCACGCCGGATGGCCGAGACCGTTTGCGCCTCGTCTATAATGCACTGTGGGAGGAACAGGTCCGCACCTACGAGGTGTTTCTGCAGCCTGACGGAACGGCCGGTCTGAATATCGGCGTGTTGGCCGATCAGGGCCGCGGGGCCGACGTGTCCAACCTTCTGATCGGCCAGGCGCGCGACGTCACCGAGCCGTGGCGCATGAAGCGCGGTCAGCGGCTGCTTACGGTCGAAGAAACCTCTGAGCTGGTGGGGCTGTTGCAGGCGAGCAATGCATTTGGACCGCCCAGCGATGGCATGCGCCTGCCGGACAACGACTTCTGGTGGACCGTCGCGTCGTGCCGAAAGGGGCAGTGGGGCTTTCAAGCCTACCACTACCCCACCGACGGCTTCGCGAAGGTGAAGTTTGCGGAGAAGCTGTTCGCTCTCGATGTCGTCAAGGTTGCGATCAATCGGCCACGCAAGCTCGAGCCGTCGGAATTGCGCCGCGATATTGGCGCGGTGTCGACCCGGCGCGCTCTCGGGCAGGGCGACCGGTGGATGCTGGTTGTGGGAAAGGACGGCCTGCGGCCCCGGTAGCGGAATCCGTTGGGCTGCCTATATAATTCCAGGGTGACGTGGTTTGGAGGATCGGATCGGGCAATGATTTTGGGGCGGATCGCAGGCTGCTTGCAGGGCGCCGGTGACCGGACGAGTGACCGGATGGGCGGCCCTAACGAGCCGCCGGCTGGCCCTCCGGGTGGACCGCCACAGCCGCCGTCGCGCCGCGACGAGGGCGGCGGCGACGAAGGTCGTTCCGGTGCGCTGACCCTCACCCGCACGCGCACCAAGAAGCCTTCGATGTACAAGGTTCTGATGTTGAACGACGACTACACGCCGATGGAGTTCGTCGTCGACGTCCTGCAGCACATTTTTCAGAAGAACCGGGAAGAAGCGACCCAGATCATGTTGCACGTCCATCAGAAGGGCGTGGGCGTCTGCGGGGTCTATACTTACGAAGTGGCCGAGACCAAGGTTACGCAGACAGTCGACTACGCGCGCAAGAATCAGCATCCGCTGCAGTGCACGCTGGAGAAAGAGTAGCGGTCCGTTTTCAGTCGAGGTGTTTCAATGTCTATGTTGTCCAAGAACCTCGAGAAGTCCCTCCATCGCGCATTTGCTCTGGCCGGTGAGCGTCGCCATGAATATGCGACGCTGGAACATCTGCTGTTGGCGATGACCGAGGACGAGGATGCGACGCCCGTCCTGAAGGCGTGCGGCGTCGATATCGATCGCCTGCGGCACGATCTCGAGCAGTTCATCGACAATCGGCTGAAAGGCATCGTGACGCAGACGCCGAGCGAGCCGCTGCCGACCGCGGGCTTCCAGCGCGTCGTGCAGCGCGCGGCGGTGCACGTGCAGTCGTCGGGCCGCAAGGAAGTGACTGGCGCCAACGTGCTGGTGGCGCTGTTCTCCGAGCGCGACAGCCACGCCGTATCCTTTCTCGAGAACCAGGGAATGTCGCGGCTCGACGCCGTCGACTACATAAGCCATGGCAAGGCCAAGGTGCCGGGTCGCGCCCGCGCCCGTCGCGTCCAGGGCTCCGAAGAGGAGCAGGGCGAGGGCAATTCCAAGCAGGGCAACGAGGCGCTGGCCGCCTACTGCGTCGACCTCAACCAGAAGGCCAAGGAAGGCCGGGTCGACCCGCTGATCGGCCGCAGCCACGAGGTCGAGCGCACCATCCAGGTGCTGTGCCGCCGGACCAAGAACAATCCGCTCTATGTCGGTGAGCCCGGCGTCGGCAAGACGGCGATCGCCGAGGGCCTGGCACGCAAGATCGTCGAGGGCGAGGTGCCGGACGTCCTGAAGGAGTCGATCATCTACGCGCTCGACATGGGCGCTTTGCTGGCCGGCACGCGCTATCGCGGCGACTTCGAGGAGCGGCTGAAGGCAGTGCTCGGCGAGCTCAAGAAGAAGCCGAACTCGGTGCTGTTCATCGACGAGATCCACACGATCATCGGCGCCGGCGCGACGTCGGGCGGCTCGATGGATGCGTCGAACCTCCTGAAGCC
>CAWUOG010000107.1:0-8778 GCA_963923875.1 uncultured Alphaproteobacteria bacterium | reverse complement strand
CTATCAGGCCGCGGCAGACGACCTGGGCCTGAATTTCAGCTGCGCCCTCGAAGATGTTGAGGATGCGTGCATCGCACAGCACGCGGCTCACCGGATACTCCTGCGCGTAGCCGTTGCCGCCATGGACCTGCAGGGCGTTGTCGGCGTTGCTCCAGGCGACGCGGGCAGCCAGCAGCTTGGCCATGCCGGCCTCGATATCGCAGCGGCGGTCCGAATCCTTCTCGCGTGCGGCAAAGTAGGTGAGCTGGCGCGCGATCATGGTCTCGACCGCCATCCAGGCAATCTTGCCGGCCACTCGCGGGAACGAATAGAGCGGCTTGGCGAACTGGATACGCTCCTTCGCGTAACGCAGGCCGAGTTCAAGGGCGTTCTGCGCCACGCCGACGGCGCGCGCCGCGGTCTGAATGCGCGCACTCTCGAAGGTCGCCATGAGCTGCTTGAAGCCCTGGCCTTCCTTGGCACCCAGCAGATTCTCCGCCGGAACCTCGAAGCCGTCGAAGCCGATCTCGTATTCCTTCATGCCGCGATAGCCCAGCACCTTGATCTCGCCGCCGCTCATGCCGTGGGCGGGAAACGGCGTGGCGTCGTCGCCACGCGGCTTCTCGGCGAGAAACATCGACAGGCCCTGGTAACCGGGCTTGGACGCGTCGCTGCGCGCCAGCAGCGTCATGATGTCGGCGCGGGCGGCGTGGGTGATCCAGGTCTTGTTGCCATGGACCTTGTAGACATTGCCTTCAAGCACCGCGCGGGTCTTCAGGCTCGCGAGATCGGAGCCGGTGTTGGGTTCGGTGAAGACGGCCGTGGGCAGGATCTCGCCCGAGGCGATGCGGCCGAGATATTTCTTCTTCTGGTCCTCGGTGCCGCCGGCACGGATCAGTTCGGCAGCGATCTCCGAGCGCGTGCCGAGCGAGCCGACGCCGATATAGCCGCGCGACAGTTCCTCGGTGACGACGCACATGGCGAGCTTGCCCATGCCCAGACCGCCCCATTCCTCGGGAACGGTCAGACCGAAGACGCCAAGCTCGGCCATCTTCTGGACCACCGGCAGCGGGATCAGCTCGTCCCTGAGATGCCAGCCATGGGCGTGCGGCGCGACCTCGCTCTCCACAAAGCGGCGGAACTGACGGCGTACCTCCTCCAAGGCCTCGTCATCGAGGCCGAGCTTCCCGAAGTCGCCCGACTCGAGACCGTCGGAGATCAGTTCGGCGATGCGGCCGCGCACGGCGGAGGTATTGGCTGCGATCAACTTGCGCACCGCCGGCGTGTCGAAGGCACTGGCGTCGATGCCGAGATCGCCCGGCCGCACGATCTCGACCTGGCTTATCGCGATGCCGCCCTTGAGCTGCGCGAGGTATTCGCCGAAGGCGCATTGAAGGATCAGCTTCTCGCGTTCGCCGCCTTCTTCCGCGCTCGCGTGGCTCTCGCCCCAGCGGTGCATCTGGCGAAGAGCGGCGACGTAGGTCGCGATCCAGGCGAAGCCGTGGGCCGCGAACTGCTCGCGCTCGAGCAGCGCGGGATCGACCTTGCCCTTGGGAGCCACCAGCTTGCGCACGGCCTCGCGGGCGGCGACTTCGTACGCTTCGGCATCGCTCACCGCTTCGGCGGTGAGCGCCAACAGGTTCTCGACAATCATGTTTCAATCAGTCGTCGAGCGCGTCTTCGAGGGTGCGCATGCCCGGCCGCTTGGCCGAGACCAGCACGGCCATGTTTCCGGGCTTGTGCTGGTTCTTCCACATCTTGGTGTGCGCCCGGGGAATGTCGGACCAATCGAAGACCTCGCTCATGCACGGGTCGATACGACGCTCGATCACCAGCTGGTTGGCCTGGCTGGCCTGCAGCAGGTTGGCGAAGTGGCTGCCCTGGATGCGCTTCTGGCGCATCCACACGAAGCGGGCGTCCATCGTCAGGTTGTAGCCGGTGGTGCCGGCGCAGAAGACCACCATGCCGCCGCGCTTCACGATGAAGCACGAGACCGGGAAGGTCTGCTCGCCGGGATGCTCGAACACGAAGTCGACGTCGTTACCCTTGCCGGTGTGCTCCCAGATCGCCGCGCCGAACTTGCGGCACTTCTTCATGTATTCGGCATAGCCCGCCTGGTCGTCGACGTCGGGCAGCTGTCCCCAGCAATCGAAGTCGTTGCGGTTGATGACGCCCTTGGCGCCGAGGCTCATCACGAAGTCCTTCTTCGACGGGTCGGAGATCACACCGATCGCATTGGCGCCGGCCGTGGCGATCAGCTGCACCGCCATCGAGCCGATGCCGCCCGCCGCGCCCCACACCAGCACGTTGTGGCCGGGCCGCAGGATGTGCGGACGATGACCGAACAGCATGCGGTAGGCGGTGGCGAGGGTGAGCGTATAGGAAGCGCTCTCTTCCCAGGTCAGGTGCTGTGGCCGCTTCATCAGCTGGCGCGCCTGCACCTTGCAGAACTGGGCGAAGCTGCCGTCCGGAGTCTCGTAGCCCCAGATGCGCTGGCTGGTAGAGAACATCGGATCGCCGCCGTTGCACTCCTCGTCGTCGCCGTCGTCCTGGTTACAGTGGATGATGACCTCGTCGCCGACCTTCCAGCGCTTCACCTTGGCGCCGACCGCCCAGACGATGCCCGAGGCATCGGAGCCGGCGATGTGAAACGGCTGCTTGTGCACGTCGAACGGCGAGATCGGGAGCCCGAGGCCGGCCCACACGCCGTTGTAGTTCACGCCCGCGGCCATCACGAAGACCAGCACCTCGTCCTCGCCGATCGTGTGCGTCGGCACGACCTCGAGCTGCATGGACTGCTCGGGAGGACCATGGCGGTCGCGCCGAATCACCCAGGCGTACATGTTCTTCGGCACGTGTCCGAGGGGCGGAATCTCGCCGACCTCGTAAAGATCCTTCACCGGCTGGTTGGCCGTGGGATGATTGCGCGCCGCCAGAGCGACAACGGACATGGCGAATCTCCTTCTGCGTTGCGGTAAAGTATTGCTGCGTTAGCGAAGTTGCAACGCACAAAATACGAATCGCAACGATTGCAGTCGGGGAAAAACAATAAAGTTGCGTGGACCTTGCGAGGTCACAGATTGCGCGCCGCCTTGAGACTTGGCAGGGTCGCCACGGTAAACGAGCGTTTACCTCAAGACCGGTTCAAGGGAGCAAGGCGCCATGAAGCTCATGTGGTTCCATCTGATGCCGTACACAGAGCTTCCGGACGACTTCAACAAGAAGCATCCCTCTGTGTGGGTCGACATCCATTCGGAACTGTTCGACCCGCGCCGGGCGCACCACATGTACAACGACTTCATGGACGAACTGGAGTTCGCGGCCGAGTGCGGCCTCGACGCCATTTGCGTCAACGAGCACCACTCCAACGGTTACGGGCTGATGCCCTCGCCCAACCTGATCGCCTCGTCGCTGGCGCGCCGCACCACCGACACCGCGCTCTGCGTCATGGGCAATTCGCTGGCTCTCTACAATCCGCCGACCCGCGTCGCCGAAGAATTCGCGATGATCGACTGCATCTCGGGCGGCCGCCTGATTGCGGGCTTCCCCGTGGGCTCGCCGATGGACACCTGCTTCGCCTACGGCCAGAACCCGAGCCTGCTGCGCGAGCGCTATTACGAGGCGCACGATCTGGTGAAGCGCGCCTGGACCGAGAAGGAGACCTTCGCTTTCTCCGGCCGCTTCAACCAGCAACGCTACGTCAACATCTGGCCACGGCCGATCCAGAACGACCCGCATCCACCAATCTGGATCCCCGGCGGTGGCTCGGTCGAGACGTGGCGGTGGTGCGCGGAGATGGACTACGTCTACTGCTACCTCTCCTACTACGGCTACAAGGCCGGCCTGCACACCATGCAGGGTTTCTGGAAGGAGATGGAAAAGCTCGGGAAGGACCGCAATCCCTACCGCGCCGGCTTCCTGCAGTTCGTCGGCGTCGCCGAAAGCCGCCAGCAGGCGCTCGATCTCTACAGCGAGCCTGCCGAATACTTCTACGGCCGCTGCCTGCACATCGATCCGCGCTTCGCCACGCCGCCGGGCTACACGACGGAAGCGACAATGCGTGCAGGCATCGAGAGCATGGTGAGCAAGGCGGCCAACGTCGCCAATCCCGCGACCAAGGCCGCTTTGAAGGCGACCAACATGAAGGACATCGTCGATGGCGGCTACGTCATCATCGGGTCGCCCGATGAGGTGGTCGAACAGATCCTGCACGTCGGCAAGAGCCTGAATGTCGGCAATCTCATGCTGCTGCTTCAGTTCGGCAACATGAGCAAGGACACAACCCTCTACAACACGAAGATGTTCGCCGAGAAGGTGATGCCGAGGGTGAAAGGCCTGTTCTCGGAGTGGGAACACAAATGGTGGCCCAAGCCGATGGCAAAGAGCCAGCGTGCCGCCATTCCGGCGTTCCGTCCGACCACCGTCGCCGCCGAGTAGCCGTCATGTCCGGACCGAGAACGCGCACCGTCGAGGTGAACGGATTTCCCTGCCGCGTCTGGAGCAAGGGCAACGGCCCCAAGGTCGGCTTCCTCGCCGGCCTGGGTGGCCTGCCGCGCTGGCTGCCGTTCCTCGACGAACTCGCCAAAACGCGCACCGTGATCGCGCCTTCGCTGCCGGGCTATCCCGGCGCGACCGGCCACACCGTGCTCGATACCCACCTCGACTGGGTGCTGGCGGTGCGCCAGCTGCTCGACAAGGCGGAACTGGCCGGCGCCGATCTGATCGGGGCGTCCGTAGGTGGCGCCTTCGCCGCCGAAATGGCGGCGATTTTTCCAGCCTCCGTGCGGCGGCTGGCGCTGATTGCGCCGTTCGGGCTGTTCGATGAGACGGACCCTGCGGCCGATCCCTGGGCGCAGCGCAAGGATGCTGTCGCAAAATTGATGTGTGCGGACGGCGCGCGCTGGGAAGCCATGGTGTCCCCGCCGGAAGGCGCCAACTCCGTCGAATGGCCGATCGAAATGACCCGCGCCGCCGAGGCCGCGGCTCGGGCCTTCTGGCCGCTGGGCAATACCCGGCTGGAAAAGCGGCTCGGCCTGATCGTCGCGCCGACCCTTGTCCTGTGGGGCGAAAAGGACGCGATCCAGCCGCCGAGCTATGCTGCAAAATTCGCCAAAGGCATCGGCGGCGCCACCAAAGTGCAATCGATCCCCGGCGCCGGGCATCTGGCCTACCTCGACCAACCGGAGGCCGTCGCACGGGCCGTACTGGCGCATCTGGCCTGAACATACCGTATCCTTGGCCCCCTGCGGCGCTGGGAGGGTTGCGCGCCGGAGCGCAATCGCTATTGTCCGCCGCGTCACAGTTGGAGGGCGCAAGGCGATGACGTTCCGATCGATCAAGTTGGCCGCAGGCATGTCCCTGTTCGCTGCGATGGTTGCGACCGGAGTGGCCGTCCCTGGCGCGGCCGTCCTGGCCCAGGGCCAGATGCAGGCGGTGCCGCGCGCCGGCGTCGCCTTCACCAACACCGTGACGGCCCGCGCCAAGGTCGACACCATCGATACCGATACGCGCACCATCGCCTTTACCCGCAACGACGGTCGCGAGATCAACTGCGCCGTGTCCGACAGCGTCAGGAACCTGGCCGAGATCCAGGACGATTCGAACGTCGAGATCACCTACACGGAAATCGTCACCGTCCTGAACCTTCGCCAGAAGGGTCCGGGCTCGAAGGAGGCCCGCCGCGAGAGCGCCTCCCCGCCCGACGCACAGGACAACGAGATTGGCCGCTTCACACTGACTGTCGTCGGTGTCGACCTGCCGAACAACAAGGTGCAGGTGATTCGCGGCACCGGCGGCCAAGTGCGCACCATCACCGCCACTTCGGTCGCGCAAAAGGACATGCTGGGCAAGATCAAGGCCGGCGACGTGCTGATCGGCATGACGACGCCCCTCACGGTCACGCGCATCGATCCCGTCAAGTAGGCGAGCGTCTCGCTAGGCCGCGCGTGAGGCGCGGTCGTTCACGCCACCGTCACATCCTCCCAGAAGCCGATCCAGTGGTCGACCGGCTTCATCTTGGGCTGCGGTGCCTCGTACGACCACGCCGCGCGCGGGCTGGTCTTGCCGCCCTCCACGACATCGTAGAACTGCACACCGTGAGGGCATTCCAGATCGCTCGCCGTCTTCGGTGAAAGCTTGAGCAATTCCATGCGGACGGTTTCTCGCGGGAAGTAGCGGTAGCCTCCCACTTCCAGCGTGTCGTCACTGCGGGCAAGCTCCGTGCCCAGCCAAATTGCCGTATGCGTCATTGGCCGTTCCCTTCGAGGGCTCACCAGCCAATTAGAAGCGAGGCCGCAGCAGATTGGCAAGACCTGCTCAGCAGAGCCAGGCAGCGAGCTTGTCGAACGAACCCTTCCAGCCCTCGTTGTGACCGTTGAAATTCGGCAGGTCGATGAACTCACCCTGCACAAGGGTCAACTCGGTCTTGTTGCCAATCGCGCGGAACGTCACTTCGACCCTGGTCTCGTGGCCGCGCGGGCTGGTGTAGCTGTCGTCGGCATGGTGCGCCCAGGTAAAGACCAGGCGCTCGGGCCGCTTTACCTCGAGATAGACGCCGCCCTTGGCGAAATGCGTGCCGTCCGGCTTGTAGCCGTGCGCGCGCCATGCACCACCTTTGCGCACGTCGAGCTCGCAGCGATCGAGCCCGAAGCCCGGCGGGCACATCCAGACGATGAACTGCTCTGGTAAGGTCCAGGCATCGAAGACACGCTCACGTGTCGCGTCGAACACGCGGGTCAGCCGCACGGTGCGGGTGTCGAGCAGATTATCCATGTCTCCTCCGGAAATTGGCCCGCAGTCCCTGGCTAGTACTTGTCGTGCCGCTTCACCCAGGCCATCGAGAAGGGCAACCCCTCCTCGTCACGCCCCTTGGCCGTGAGGTCGAGCAGCTGATAGGCGGCGTTCACGTTGTCGATGCCGCGCGCGTAGACCGAGTAAGTATGGAAGATCTCGCCGTCTTGCCTGAGAAACGTGCTGATTCCCGGATGCTCGTTCATCTTGCGCTCGATCGTGCCGTAGTTGTAGGCGAGCACTTCCTGATCCGGCCGGCGCGACACTCCATAGTCGAAATTGAAGTCGGTATTGCCCGACGACACCCAGCGAAACGGCCAGCCCATGCGCTTCTTGTATCCGAGCAGCTTGTCGAGCGGCCCCCGCGAGACCAGAACGAACGAGGTGTCACGCGCCGCAAGATGACTTTCGATGCCGACGAAATTGTCGCTCCAGAAGGAACAGCTCGGGCAGCCTTCCTCGTAGTCGAGGCCGAACATGAAATGCTGCACGATGAGCTGACTACGTCCGGCGAACAGATCGGCCAGCGTCACCTTCCCTTCCGGCGCGTCGAACATGTAGGTCTTGTCGACTTTCTCCCATGGCAGTTCGCGACGCTCGCGCGCCAGCTGCTCCCGCAGCCGGGTGAACTCCTTCTCCTTGGCCATGAACGCCTTCCGGGCGCTGACCCATTCGTCATGGAGAACAATGCGGTGGTTGATCATGTCTTCCTCCTGCTCCGGGCAGACTTCGGCTTGTTGCGTGAAGATGTGGCCGGCTGTCGCGGAGCCGTCTGTTTGAGGAAGGCATCGAGCCTGTCGAAGCTCTCCTCCCAGAACTTGCGATAGAACTCGATCCAGTCGGCGGCGGCACGCAAGCCCTCGCCGCGCAATTCGCAGCGCCGCCACTGTGCCTCGATGCTGCGCTCGATCAAGCCGGCATCGGTCAGCACCTTGAGATGCCGGGACACTGCCGGCAGGGACATCTCGAAGGGCTGGGCCAATTCGCCCACCGTGGCTGCCCCTGTGGCGAGCCGCGCCAGGATCGCGCGGCGGGTCGGGTCGGCCAGGGCCGAGAACGTTTGAGAGAGCGCATCCATATTTAACTTACTTGTTAAATACGAATCACCCCCCGTCAACCCCTCATTACCTGCCAATTCATCGACCTCTCGAGCGCAGGAGTGCACACCGGCGGGCGCCCTTTCACGGAGTTCGCCATGATCAGACGCACAATTCTTTCCACGTTGGCCGCCGCACCGATTTTGGCCACGGGCCCTGCCCGAGCCGCCCACGGCTTCGTCGAGACCGACGACGGCCAGCGCCTGTTCTTCCGCGAGGCCGGCGCCGGCACGCCGGTGGTCTTCATCCACGGCTGGACGCTGAGTTCGGAAATCTGGAGTGCGCAAGTCGACTGGCTCGCCGCCCGCGGCTTACGCGCCCTCGCGTACGATCGCCGCGGCCACGGGCAGTCGAGCCGCCCCGTCGCCGGCTACGACTCCGACCGGCTGACCGCCGACCTCGCCACCTTCCTTGACCGCCTCGACCTGAAGGACGTCACGCTGGTGGCCCATTCGATGGGTAGCGGCGAGGCGGTGCGCTATCTCGCGCAGCACGGACGGACCCGCATCGCGCGCCTGCTGCTGGTTGCGCCAACCACGCCCTATGCGCTGAAGACGCCGGACAATCCCGACGGCGTCGACAAGGCAATCTACGACAAGATGGCGGAGGCCCTGGTGGTCGACCGGATTGCCTATATGCAGGCCGGCCTTGCCGCCTTCCTCGGTCCGGCGCCCGATCCCGCGCTGGTCGATCGAGCGATGACGATTGCCCTGCAGGCGGCGCCCCAGGCGCAACTCCAATGCCTGCGTTCCTTTACCGAGACCGATTTCCGCGGCGATCTCGGGGCCGTAACGGTGCCGACCCTCATCCAGTACGGCACGGCCGATTCGCCGATCACGCCGGTGAACGCTCGCCGAACCCATCAGGGCATTGCCGGCAGCCGCCTCGAAATCTATGAAGGCGCGCCACACGC
>CAWUOG010000106.1:0-8796 GCA_963923875.1 uncultured Alphaproteobacteria bacterium | reverse complement strand
TTGACTTCCAGCGCCTTGGAAATATCGACCGTGCCATCCTTGCGCATCGGCGTGTAGTTCAGCTCACAGTTCGCGGCATGGCCGGTGCCGGCGTTGTTCCAGGCCCCCGAGCTTTCCTGCGCCTCGCCCGGCATGCGCTCGATCATCTCGATCTTCAGGTCGGGCTTCAGCTCCTTCAGAAACACACCCAGGGTCGTACTCATGATGCCGGCGCCCACCAGGACGACGTCGACCGTCTCGTTGCTCATGGCTTTGCCTCTGCCTTGAAAGGGACTTTTGCGTCCGGCGCGAACACCACGTAAATGCGCCGCCATGGCTCTTTATCGATCAGCTTCCATGAATGGCCGCCGCCCGCTGTGTCCTCAGCCAGCAGCACGATACCGGGCTTCAGGATGAAATGTTCCTGTTCGCGGGTGACGAAATCGAGCGTCCCGCTCAACGTGATCACAAACTGGCGCGCCGGCGCGGTATGCCACTCGAAAGTGCCGCCACTATTGGTTTCCTGCAGTGAGACGCTGACCGCGCCGATCTTGCCGCTCAGGAAGTCGCCACGCACGCCGGGTGCAAGGTTGATGACTCCCTTCTCGAAATGCGACTGCCCGTCCTCGCCGGTCCATAGTCGAACGCAGTCGATCATGCCTGTTCAGACTCCCCCGAATCCGCCTCTCGAATCGTAGTGTAGCGGGCTTTCGTCCGCCGGTCGCGTTTGTTAGCGTCCGCTCGCCGACGTCCACCAAAAGGAACGAGCCATGGCCGAGATGCGCAAGGAATTTGACAGTCTGGGCGAGGTCGACGTCCCGGCTGATCGGCTGTGGGGAGCCCAAACCCAGCGGTCCCTGGAGCACTTCAGCATCGGCAAGGACCTGATCCCGCGTGAGATGATCACCGCCTATGCCCAGCTCAAGAAGGCGGCCGCCAATGCCAACCACGCCGGCGGCCGGCTCGACGCCGAGGTCCACAAGCTGATCGTGCAGACCTGCGACGAGATCCTTGCCGGCCGGCACCACGACATGTTCCCGCTGCATGTCTGGATGACCGGCTCGGGCACTCAGTTCAACATGAACGTCAACGAGGTGATCTCCAACCGCTGCTGCCAGATCGCGGGTACGCCGCTCGGCTCCAAGAAGCCGGTGCATCCCAACGATCATGTCAACATGTCGCAATCGTCGAACGATTCGTTCCCGTCGGCGATGTACGTGGCGGCCGCTGTCGAGACGACCGGCCGCCTGATTCCGGCGGTCAGGGCGCTGCACGACTCGATCGACGCCAAGGCCAGGGCGTGGAGCGACATCGTCAAGATCGGCCGCACCCACATGCAGGACGCCACGCCGCTGACTCTGGGGCAGGAATGGTCGGGCTATGCCGGCATGCTGGCCGACGATTTGGAGCGCCTGCAGGACGCGCTGAGGGGCGTCTATCGCCTGGCGCTGGGCGGTACAGCTGTCGGCACCGGCATCAACGCCGCGCCGGGATTCGCCGAAGCCGCGGCGGCCGAGTTGGCGAAGCTCACCGGCGTGCCCTTCGTATCGGCACCCAACAAATTCACGGTGCAGGGCTCGCACGATGCTCTGGTGCAGCTCTCAGGCACTCTGCGCACGCTTGCGGCGTCGCTTTACAAAATTGCCAACGACATCCGCCTGATGTCGTGCGGCCCGCGTGCGGGCTTCGCCGAGCTGCACATCCCGGAGAACGAGCCCGGCTCCTCGATCATGCCGGGCAAGGTCAACCCGACCCAGTGCGAGGCGCTCACCATGCTCGCCGTCCAGGTCATGGCCAACGACGTAGCGGTCGGCTTTGGCGGCGCTGGCGGCTATCTCGAGATGAACGTCTACAAGCCGCTGATGATCTACAACATCACGCACTCGATTACCCTGATGACCGACGGCTGCACCAATTTCCGCAAGTTCCTGGTCGAGGGCACCCAGCCCAATACCAAGAAGATAGCCGAGTACGTCGAGCGCTCGCTGATGCTCGTGACGGCGCTCGCGCCGGTGATCGGCTACGACAAGGCCTCTCAGATTGCCCACTATGCCATGGATCACGACCTGACGCTCAAGCAGGCGGCGTTGAAGCTGGGGTTTGTCGGCGAGGCCGAGTTCGACCGCGTCGTCGATCCGAAGAAGATGACGGCGCCTTACGTCGCCAAGGCTTGAAGCGGCGGGCCGCCGTCAGGGATAGATGCGCTTGTCCCGTTGATTCCGGTCGAAGGTGTAGAAGGCCGGCAGGGTGATGCGGATTCCCTTGGTGATGGTCGTTATGCCGTGCTCGTGGTGAAAGCCGCCGGTAAAGGCGACCAGGGTCCCTGCTGTCGGCTTGATCACCATGTCGAGGGCGGAAAAATAGAGGGAGCCGCCTTCATAGTCGTCGTTCAGGTACACGATGCTCGCAAAGTCGCGCCACGGCATGCCGTGCGGCTCGCCGCCGGGGTTGGCGCGGTCGGCATGGGGGTTGAGAAACATGCCCTCGCGCCATTGCACGAGATGGATGAAGTCGGCAAAGACCGGCGCCGTCAGTTCGTAGAATGCCTTGATCCGTTCGCAGATGCGCTTCTGGGTCTCGACCATGACTCGCGCGGCTTCGGGACGTTCGCGGAGAACGTCGGGGTAGTCGAGGATCCGGCCCGACCAGTAATCGTCGTCCACGCCTTCGACCATCTGCAGGGCCGACAGGGCGCGCGAAGCGTCCGCCATGATCTTGCAGTCGTCGGACGAGACAAAGCCTGGCGCGTAAATGAAGTCGAAGGCCGAAGGATCAAGTGGACCCGGAATGTCGAGCGTGTTCGCGGACCGCGTGAGGATACCGTCACGTAGACGCTTGCGACCCTCCTCGTTGAGTACGCTCTCGGCTTGGTTGATGTCGTTCAGGGCGCTGGTCGCGGTCCATGGCCCCGTTGGCTGGACTCCTGCGACAGCCTCCGGAGTCGCCTGCCTGGCATTTTCCTGCTCCTGCCGCTTGGCAGCGAGCACGCGTGCCGCTTCCGCGCTGGAAGGCTCGTCCTTGGCGTAGAGCGGGCGCGTGCCACAACCGGAGACGGGGTCTGCAGTGCGGAGCTTGTTGGTGTGGCCCTCGACCCGGGTGCCGTCGGGATGTCGGCCGACAAAATAGTGGCGCTGCCACGCCTTCTTCAACGACTCGTCGTCCCCGGCATTGATCTTCTTCATGAAGCTGTCGCGCGACTCGCGAAACGTCTGCTGTTCGGCATCGATCACAGGATCGTCGGCCAGGTCGTGGACGACCATGTCCCAGCCATCGATGTAGTTCTTCGGGATGGGCATGATTGTGCAGAACGGCTCCCCCTTATCGAAGCGCACCGTTCCCGGTGACATGATCTGCCAGTTCATGGTGAACGGATAGGGCAGCCAGTCACTTTCGATGATGCCGGTCAGTGCATAGGCATTCTGCTTGGGCCGGTTGAACGGACCACTCACCAGGATGCTCCAACCGGGCGGCGTGCGGAACAGGTAGTTCGTGTGCAACGTCAGGATGCCACGCGAAAAGTTCGAGCGTGCATAGTGGTCGAGGGTCTGGTTGCCGGGCATGGGCTCCAGCGCCTCGATCGTGAGATCCTTGAGCTCCGGTCCGCCATTCCAGGTCACGTCGAACGAGATTGGGCACAGCACGTCCCAGCCATGGGAATTGGCGATCGCTAGCGGCAGGCAGCGGTAGGGATGCCGATCGGGAAAGGCATCCATCCAGTCGCGCAACGGCGAGCTCGGCACGAGCTCGTAGGCGGGATCTTGGATCTTGAACGCTTCGATGCGAGGACGGGAGGTCATGTGAAGCCCTTGTCGATCGGAACCGGCGCCGATTGGAGTAAGGATAGGCCGTGCCGCCCGCGGCCGCCGCTGCAAATATTGTCGCGTCTTTCAGCGAATGTGACGGGCGCGCCGCGCCAGCGCGATCATCGCGGCTAGGGACATCGCTGCCATTACGAGCGCCAGCACCAGCACGGCCTGGGTGCCGAACTGGGTCAGCACCGACGCCAGGATCGGCGGCGACACCGCCGAAAGGATGCCCTGCGGCAGCGCCAGCCGGCCGGCGTACTGGCCGAACTGCGTGCGACCGAACAGCGCGAGCGGCAGGGTCGAGCGCTGCACCGCCTTCAGCCCGTTGGAGAAGCCGTAGGCCAGCACCGCGACCAGGGCCGCAGCGAAGAGATTGCCCGCCAGCATGGCGAGCCCGAGCCCGATCGGGAGCAGCAGCGAACCGACCACCGCCGAGCGCATGATCGAATAGCGGTGGCCGAACAGCAGTTCGAAGACGCGGATGCCGACCTGGGCCGGACCGATCATCGATGCCAGGAACAGCGCCGAAGCCGGTGAATGGCCGAGCCCGCGCAGGATCTCGATCATCTGCAGCTGCACGCCCGCGAAGACGAATGCACCGAAGGAGAGGCTAAGCGACAGCAGCAGGAAGACCTGGCGCTGGTCGTGGGGTTCGACCCCGGCGGTCGCGGTCGAGGCGCTTGCCGGAGCCGGGTGATCGGGCGGACGGTGCGGCAGGATCAGCAGGTGCATCGGCAGGCAGGCGAAGAGGTGCAGGCCCGCGAACAGAAGCAACGTCGCACGCCAGCCGATCGCAGCATCGATCACGCCGGTGAGCGGCCAGAAGATGGTCGAGGACAGCCCGCCGATGATCGTGAGCATCGCGATTGCCTGCCGTGCGCTCGGCCCCGCGACCTGCACCAGCGCGATGCTCGCCGGCGTGCTGAGCGCCAGCGCCGAGGCGAGCCCGACCAGCACCCAGCCCGACAGCCAGCTCACTGTGCCCTCCGCCTGGCTCAGCAGCGCCAGCGCCAGCGCATAGACCGCCGAGCCCGTCGTCATGACCAGCCGCGCGCCGCGGCGGTCGACGAACCGGCCGACCCTGGGCGCGCAGATGGCGCCGACCGCAGCCATTATTGTAACGCCCGCAAACACCATCTCGGCAGGGATGTTCAGCGCGTCTTGGATGTGCCGGCCCAGCACGGACGGCATCAGATAGGTCGTGCCCCAGCCGACGATCTGCGTGAACCCTACGCCGAGCGTGACGCGGGCCATGGCGCTAGGCGTCGGGAGGCGGAGCCTCACGCCGCTTTCGCCTGCTCCGGATAGAGCGAGAGCAGGCCCGCTTCGCTGGCCGCACAGACCCCACGCTCGGTGATCAGTGCCGTAACCAGCCGCGCCGGTGTCACGTCGAAGGCGGGATTGGCCGCGGGACTGCCTTCGGGAAGGATATTCACCGTCGCGGTCTCGCCAGACTGGGTTCGCCCGGTCATGTGCGAGAGCTCGCGCGCACTGCGCTCCTCGATCGGGATCGAGGCGACGCCGTCTTCGATCGTCCAATCGATCGTCGGATAGGGCAGGCCGACATAGAACGGCACGTTGTTATCATGTGCCGCCAATGCCTTCAGGTAGGTGCCGATCTTGTTGCAGACGTCTCCGCAGCGTGTCGTGCGATCGGTGCCGGTGATGACGAAATCGACCTGGCCGTGCTGCATCAGGTGGCCGCCGGCGTTGTCGGCGATCACGGTGTGGGGCACGCCGTGCTTACCAAGCTCCCATGCCGTCAGCGAGGCGCCCTGGTTGCGTGGCCGGGTCTCGTCGACCCAGACATGTATCGGGATGCCGGCATTGTGCGCCTGGTAGATTGGCGCCAGTGCCGTGCCCCAGTCGACTGTCGCCAGCCAGCCTGCGTTGCAATGGGTCAGTGCGTTGATGCGCTGGCCATCGCGCGGCTTGAGCTTGCGTATCAGGCCCAGCCCGTTCTCGCCGATGCGCCGGCAGATTTCGACGTCCTCGTCGCAGATCTCCGCGGCGCGCCCGTAGGCCGCCTCGCGGCGCCTGCTCGCGGGCAGCGGCCCAAGCAGACCCCTCATGTCGTCCAGCGCCCATCGCAGGTTGACCGCAGTGGGCCGCGACGCCAGCAATACGCCGTAGGCGTGCTTCAGGTTGGCATCCGAGGCATCGGCCGCCATGGCCAGCGCCATGCCATAGGCGGCCGCTGCGCCGATCAGCGGCGCGCCCCGCACGATCATGGTGCGAATCGCCTTCTCGGCCTCTTCCATCGTATGGAAGTCGCGCACCACAAACTTGTGGGGCAGCAGGGTCTGGTCGATGGCCTGGACGGTCGTGCCGTCGTCGCCGAGCCAGATGGTACGGTAGGGTTTTCCGTCGATTTTCACGCCGTCAGTTTAGACGGCGCGCGCCACAGCGTCGATGATCGCCGTCGCGTCAAGTTTGTACGTAGCATAGAGGTCCTGGATGTCGCCGGACTGCCCGAACTTCTCAATGCCCAGCGGCACTACCCGGTGGCCGCGGACGCTGCCCAGCCAGGAGAGCGCCAGTGGATGGCCGTCCATAACTGTCACGATGCGTGCGTCGCGTGACAGGGGTTCGAGCAGGCGCTCCACCGGCGACGGAGTGCGGTCGATCACACCTGTCGTGCGCCCGCGCTCGCGCTGCGCCTGCAGCCAGTCGGCATGCAGGCGATCCGGCGAGGTCAATACCAGCAGGCCCGCACCGGAGAAATCCTTCATGACGGCCTCGTGCGCGGCAATGGCTTCGGGTGTCACCGCGCCCATTGCAACGATCGCGATGTCGGCGTCGCGGGCCGGCGGCACGTACCAGTAGCCGCCGGACACGATGTCGTCCTGCTGCTGGGCCGACAGCGTGCGCTCGGGCTGGGCCAGGGAACGCGTCGACAGGCGGAGATAGATCGAAGAGCCCTTCGGCTGCTGCATGTGCTCCAGCCCGAAGCGCATCAGCACCGCCAGCTCGTCGACGTACGCCGGTTCGTAGGAAAGCAGGCCGGGCTGGCCAATGCCGATCAGCGGCGTGTGGATACTCTGGTGCGCACCGCCCTCCGGCGCCAGCGTCACGCCCGAGGGCGTGGCGACGATCATGAAGCGCGAATCCTGGTAGCAGGCGTAGTTCAACGCATCGAGGCCGCGGGCGATGAAGGGATCGTAGAGCGTGCCGATCGGCAACAGGCGCGTGCCGAACAGCTCATGGCTGAGGCCCAGCGCCGCCAGCTGGATGAACAGGTTGTTCTCGGCGATGCCGAGCTCGATATGCTGACCGCGCGGCGTCTTGCGCCAGAGCTGGGCAGATACGACTTTCAGCTCGCGGAACACGTCTTCTGCCTCGGTGTGCCCGAACAGTCCGCGCCGGTTGATCCAGGCGCCCAGATTGGTCGAGACAGAGACGTCGGGCGACGTGGTCACGATGCGCCGCGCCAGTTCGCTGTCCTCGCCAGCGATTGCGTTCAGGATCTTGCCGAAACCCGCCTGCGTGCTTGATTCCCTGTCCCTCGGCGCCGGCAGCGCCGCCGGGATTGCGACCGACGGCGCTTCGGTGCGCCGCCGTCCTGCCTGGTTGAACGGCGCCTGCTTCAGGAAAGCTTCCAGTTCGGGTGCCGTGGCGCCGAGGCCCGCGAACTTGTCCCACTCTGCTCCGTCGGCGATGCCCATGCCCTTCTTGAACTGGGCCATCTGCTCCAGCGTCATCAGGCCTGAGTGATTGTCCTTGTGGCCGGCAAAAGGCAGGCCCTGGCCCTTGATGGTGTAGGCGATGAAGCAGGTCGGCGTATCGTCGTTCACGCCCTCGAAGGCATCGACCACCGCCTGCATGTCGTTGCCGGCGAGATTGGTCATCAGCCGGTGCAGCGCCTCGTCGTCGTGCTGATCGAGAATGCGCCTGATGCCGGGATACTGATTGAGGTCGCGCGTCAGCGCCTCGCGCCAGCCCGCACCGCCCTTGAACACCAGTGCCGAGTAGAGCGAGTTGGGGCAATCATCGATCCACTGTCGAAGCTGCTCGCCGTCGGGCTGGGCAAAGGCGGTCTCCAGAAGTTTGCCGTACTTCAGGGTCACGACCCGCCAGCCGACCAGTTCGAACATTTCGCCGATCCGGCCGAACAGGCGGTCATTCACCACGCCATCGAGGCTCTGGCGGTTGTAGTCGATCACCCACCACAGGTTTCGGACGTCGTGCTTCCAGCCCTCGAGCAGCGCCTCGAAGATGTTGCCCTCGTCGAGTTCGGCGTCGCCGACCAGCGCCACCATGCGCCCGGTGGAACGCTCGGAGGGCGAGAGCTGTTTCAACCGCACATAGTCTTGCACGATCGAGGAGAACAGTGTCATCGCCACGCCGAGGCCGACCGAACCGGTCGAGAAGTCGACGTCGTCCACGTCCTTGGTACGCGAGGGATAGGATTGCGCGCCGCCGAGCGCGCGGAAGTTCTCCAGCTTCTGCTGCGTCTGATGGCCGAACAGGTACTGGATGGCGTGGAACACCGGTGAGGCGTGCGGCTTCACCGCGATCCTGTCCTCGGGCTTCAGCACCGAGAAATAGAGCGCGCTCAGCACCGTGGCGAGCGAGGCACACGAAGCCTGGTGGCCACCGACCTTGAGCCCGTCGCGGTTGGGCCTGAGGTGATTGGCGTGGTGGATCGTCCACGCCGAAAGCCACAGCACCTTGCGTTCGAGTTCGCGCAGGAGTTTCAGCCGCTGGGCGCGTTCGGTTCTGACCGGGGAAAGAGCGTTCATGACAATCTGGATACGCCCGATATCAGGGAAAATCCTTGCGTTTGGACCCTGTAGGCCGGTGGATAGGGTAGAGTTAACCGGATTATGCTATATTTGCGCAATGATTTCCCTAGATGCCATCGATCGCCGCATTCTCGAGCGGCTGCAGCAGGACGGAAGGCTGAGTAATGCCGACCTCGCCGAAAAAGTTGGGCTCTCCTCGTCGCCGTGCTGGCGGCGGGTCAGGGCGCTCGAGGAGGCGGGCGTTATCAAGGGCTATGCGGCCCTGC
>CAWUOG010000105.1:0-8800 GCA_963923875.1 uncultured Alphaproteobacteria bacterium | reverse complement strand
CTGCCGTTCTCCGTCGATGTCGCTCGATGTCCCCGGCAATGAGCGTTCGGCGCTCTGCTGCCGCTCCAGCCGCCTCAGTGTCGTTTTTCGAAGTTCGGCAGGTCGTGCGCCGTCACGGCCGGCGCCGGCCCGTCGTGACGCTCGATCTCGACCAGGCAGGTCTGCGCGATGCAGCCCTGGCTGAGCTTGGAGGCGCCGATGTCGAGAGTGAGCGCATTGGGGTTGCCGTGCTTCTCGAGCGGCCGGTTGGAGCCGGCATCCTCCGGGTCGAACCACGCGCCGGTCGACAGCTGCACCACGCCGCGGCGAATGCGGTCGCTCAGCCGCGCGGCGGCGAGGCAGGCGCCGCGATCGTTGAACACGCGCACCAGGTCGCCGTCGGCGATGCCGCGCGCGCGGGCATCGTCGGGATTCAGGGTGATCGGCTGTCGGCCTTTCACCTTGGTCGATTTGGCGTGCGGCGAATGGTCGAGCTGGCTGTGCAGCTTGTCGGCCGGCTGGTCCGACAGCATGTGCAGCGGATAGCGCTCGGCGGTCTTGCCGCCCAGCCACTCGATCGGCTCGATCCAGGTCGCGTGGCCGGGGCAGTCGTCGTAGCCGAACGAGGCGATCTTCTCGGAGAAGATCTCGATCTTGCCCGAGGGAGTCTTCAGGGGATTGGCGGCGGGGTCGGCCCGGAACTTCGCCAGCATCACCGGCTCGCGCTCCTCGCCGCCCGCTTCCGCGATGCCGGCTTCCCAGAAAGCCTCGAAGGGCGGGAAGGCGACGCCGGACTTCGCCGACTTCTCGCGCGATTCCTCGTACAGGTGGGCGAGCCACTGCATTGTATCGCGGCCCTCGGTGTAGACGGCGTCGGCGCCGAGGCGGCGGGTGATCTCGGAGAAGATCCAGTAGTCGTCACGGGCCTCGCCGATCGGCGCGCGCGCCTTCTTCATGGCGATCAGGTACGGCTCCTTGCGCGCGTAGCCGATGTCGTCGCGCTCCAGCCCTGTGGTGGCCGGCAGCACGATGTCGGCCATCTTGGCCGACGGCGTCCAGAACTGTTCGTTGAAGACGATCGTCTCGGGCTTGCGCCAGGCCATGCGCAGCCGGTTGAGATCCTGGTGGTGGTGGAACGGATTGCCGCCCGCCCAGTAGATCAGTCGGATGTCGGGATAGGTGAGTTCCTGGCCGTTGTACGGGATCTTGCCGCCCGGATTGAGCAGCATGTCGGTGAAGCGCGCGACCGGGATGAAGTCGGACACCGCGTTGGTGCCCTGCGACAGCGTCGGGCCGGAGAATCGCGGCGCGTCGCTGCCCATGATGTTGGTCGGCCCGTAGCTCGCGCCGAAGCCGCCGCCGGGCAGGCCGATCTGGCCCAGCATGCAGGCAAGCGTCACCAGCGCCCAGAAGGGCTGCTCGCCGTGATGGCTGCGCTGAAGCGACCAGTTGATGTTGACGGTCGTGCGCGTCGCCGCCATCTCGCGGGCGAGCGCGACGATGCGCGAGGCGGGAATGCCGGTGATCTTCTCGGCCCACGCCGGCGTCTTGTCCTCGAGCGACGGCGCGAACCTGTCGAAGCCCACGGTGCAGCGGTCGAGGAACTCCCGATCGTGGAGCTTCTCGGTCAGCAGCACGTGGCACAGCGCCAGGATCAGGGCGGCGTCGGTGTTGGGCCGGATCTGCAGCCATTCGACGTCGCCGCCGGTGTCGAGGTCCTCGGCGGTCGGCGTGATATTGATGAAGCGCACGCCCCTCGCATTCATGCCGTAGAGGCCGGGCTTCAGCCGGTGCACCATCGCGCCGCCGGCGTTGATCTGCGCGTTCTTGCGCGGCGCGCCGCCGAAGGTGACGAACAGCTTGCAGTGCTCGGCCAGCACGTTCCAGGTCGTGTGCATGGACATCAGGTCCTCCATGCCGGCCACGATGTGCGGCATCAGCACGCGCGCCGCCCCCAGGCTGTAGGAATCGACGTGACGCACGTAGCCGCCGAGTGCGTTCAGGAAGCGATGGACCTGGCTCTGCGCGTGATGGAAGCGGCCGGCGCTCGACCAGCCGTACGAGCCGCCGAAGATCGCTCGATTGGTGTGCGTCTCGCGCACCCGCTTGATCTCGTTGGCCACGATGTCGAGCGCCTCGTCCCAGGGCAGCTCGACGAACGGCTCCTGTCCGCGCTTGTCGCTCGCGGCCCCCGGACCCTTCTCGAGCCAGCTCTTGCGCACCGCCGGCCGGCGTACGCGCAGGCGCGCCACCTCGTCGGACAGCATGTGCAACCCGATCGGCGAGGGATCGGGATCCTTCGAGAACGGGTGCAGGCGAACCGCCTCTCCCTTGTCGTCGTATTCGACTTCGTAGACGCCCCAGTGGGCCGTGGTGAGCGTACGCTGGTGGGTCATCTGATGAGCCTCTGGTCGAAGCGGGCCTAGCTCGACGCGGATTTCGCGACGGTGAGAAACTTGTCGACGGCAGCCGGGTCGGTGTCGAAGGCCGTCACCAGCCGGAAGGCACGCTCGCCCGGCCGGTCCGACGGCCAGGGATGGTACTGCGCGCCTGCGGCCTGCAAGGCGTCGTGAACGTGCGCCGGCAGGACGACGAAGATCTCGTTGGCATCGACCCGATAGAGCAACTGCACGCCCTTGAGCGCGGTCAGGCCGGCGACCAGCCGGCGTGCCATGGCGTTGGCGTGGCGGGCATTGGCGAGCCACAGCCCGTCGGCGAAGTAGGCGTCGAGTTGCGACGACAGCAGGCGCATCTTGGAGAACAGATGTCCGCCGCGCTTGCGCCGGAACTCGAATTCACGGGCCAGTTCGGGATCGAAGAAGACCACGACTTCCGCGCCCATCGCGCCGTTCTTGGTGGCCCCGAGGCTCAGGACATCGACGCCGGCCCGCCACGACAGTTCGGCCGGCGAGCAGCCGATGAAGGAGAGTGCATTCGCGAAGCGGGCGCCATCCATGTGCAGCTTCAGCCCGTGCCGGCGCGTGCAGGTCGAGATCGCCGCGATCTCCTCCGGCGCATAGGTCGTGCCGCACTCGCTGGCCTGCGTGATCGACACCGCGGCGGGCTGGGGATGGTGCACCACGCCGTAGACCGGCTGCGCCAGCGCCTCGGCCAGCTTCCTGACGTCGATCTTGCCGCTGGCGCCGTCGACCAACGTGAGATGCGCGCCGCCGGTGAAGAACTGTGGCGCGTTGGCCTCGTCGACCGCGATGTGCGCGGCGGGATGGCAGAAGATCGTGCCCCAGGGCGGCGTGCAGCAGGACAGCGCCAGCACGTTGGCCGCGCTGCCGGTCGAGACCGGAAACGCCACCAACTCGGGCCGCTCGAAGATGTCGCGCAGGCGGCGCTCGACCCGCTGGGTCCATTCGTCGGCGCCATAGGAGAAGGCGGTGCCCGACGTGAAGGCGCGGCCGACCGCCTCGATGATCAGCGGATGGGCGCCGACCTCGTTGTCGCTGCGGAGGTTGATCAACGGCCGGCTCCCGGCGGGAATTCGATGGTGCCCAGCAACTGGCCGGTGCGCGGATCGACCATGTAGGCGGAGGCGGTGCCGCCCTGGGCTTCGACATGGACGATCAGCTGATCGCCCGCGGCTTGCATCGACACCACCCGGGCACCCGACGGGAGCGCGATGCGCTGGGCAAAGGCCTTGGTGACGACGGCTGGCGGGGCTGCACCGGAGGCGTTAGACATGCGTCGCGCGATCTCGGCCGCGACGACGATGAAGCCGACCACGATCAGCAGGCCCATCACGATGACGAGAACCTTCAGCCACAGCGGCGCTCCGACTTGGGCAGAGGCGGCCTGGGAAGAGGGGGCTTGGGAAGAAGAGGGGGGCGCCAAGTTAACTCCATGAGCGAAGCGCAGCGCCACATCGTGACCGTCGACGACAGCATGGCCGGCGAACGCCTCGACCGTGCGCTGGCGGCAGCCCTGCCGGACCTCACGCGCAGTCGCGTGAAGGCGCTGATCGAAAGCCGCCGCGTGGCGCTGGCTGGCCCCAACAGCGAGGCCGGGGCGACGATAGAAGAGCCATCCCGCAAGGTCAAAAAGGGCGAGCGCTACCTGCTCGACGTGCCGCCGCCCGAGGCCGCTGAGCCCAAGGCGCAGAAGCTCGATCTGGACATCCTCTATGAAGACTCCGACCTGCTGGTCTTGAACAAGCCGGCCGGTCTCGTGGTGCATCCTGCACCCGGCAATCCCGACAACACGCTGGTCAATGCATTGCTCGCCCATTGCGGCGACAGCCTCTCGGGGATCGGCGGCGTGCGCCGACCGGGCATCGTGCACCGGCTCGACAAGGAGACGTCGGGCGTCATGGTCGTGGCCAAGAACGATGCGACCCATGTCGCGCTGTCGAAGCTGTTTGCCGCCCACGACCTGACCCGGATCTACCAGGCGCTGGTCTGGGGGTGTCCCAATCCGAAGAAGGGCACGATCGACGCGCCGATCGCTCGCCATCCGGTCGACCGCAAGCGCATGGCCGTCCGGCGGACCGGCGGCCGACAGGCCGTTACCGACTATTGGCTGGAGAAGTCCTTCGGCCCGCCGCTCCGGCCGCTGGCCAGCCTGGTTGGGGCCCGCCTCCATACCGGCCGGACCCACCAGGTGAGGGTCCATCTGACTCATATCGGCTGCCCGGTGGTTGGCGACCCGGTCTATGGCCGGCGACGGACCGGGGCCGGAATTCCCCCGGAAATGGCGACTTTTCCGCGTCAGGCCCTGCATGCGGCGGTCCTCGAGTTCCGCCATCCCGGCCTCAAGAAGGTGATGAAGTTTGCCTCAGAATTGCCGCACGACTTCACGACGCTCCTCGCGAGCCTGAACGGCGTTAAGTAATCTCCCTCGTACCCAAGTGGGATAGTCGGATTTACTTGACGCAGGGTTCGTCCGACTAATATAGTCGGACATTAGCAGTCGAGTGGTGGGAGTGCTAAACGCCCATTCACCGCCCGACTTCAGCGTACTTCCGAAAGGGGGGCTTTCATGACTGCCGCTACTGCCAACCTTCCCGCCCTGTCCTCGAACCTGTCGCCCGAGGGCAATCTCAGCCGCTACCTCAGCGACATCCGCAAATTCCCGCTGCTCGAGCCGCAGGAGGAATTCATGCTGGCCAAGCGCTGGCGCGAGCATGGCGACAGCCAGGCGGCCCACAAGCTCGTGACCTCGCACCTGCGCCTCGTCGCCAAGATCGCCATGGGCTATCGCGGCTACGGCCTGCCGGTCGCCGAGCTGATCTCCGAGGGCAACGTCGGCATGATGCAGGCGGTCAAGCGCTTCGATCCCGACCGCGGCTTCCGCCTGGCCACCTATGCCATGTGGTGGATCCGCGCCTCGATCCAGGAATACATCCTGCACAGCTGGTCGCTGGTGAAGATGGGCACCACGGCGGCGCAGAAGAAGCTGTTCTTCAACCTGCGCAAGCTGAAGGGCCAGATGCAGGCGATCGAGGAGGGCGATCTCTCGCCCGAGCAGGTCACCAAGATCGCGACCCGCCTCGGCGTGCCGGAGGAAGAGGTGGTGAACATGAACCGCCGCCTCGCCGCGCCGGATTCGTCGCTGAATGCGGCGGTGAAGGCCGACGGCGACATGGAGTGGCAGGACTGGCTGGTCGATGATTCGCCCAATCAGGAGGCCCGCCTCGCCGACAGCCAGGAACTCGGCCAGCGCAAACACATGCTGGCGCAGGCGCTGAAGACGCTCACCGATCGCGAGCGCCACATCATCGTCGAGCGTCGCCTGGTCGACGAGCCCAAGACGCTCGAGGACCTGTCGGCGAAGTACGGCATCAGCCGCGAGCGCGTGCGCCAGATCGAGGTCCGCGCCTTCGACAAGCTGCAGAAGGCGATGAAGAACATGGTGGTCGACGCCGCCAACGAGTCGTCGCGCAAGGCCGTCGAGCACGCCGCGGCGCGCTGAGGCGGAGTTTCGCCGGCGCCTGGCGGCAGGGGTTCGCCCTGCCGCCGTCGATTGAGCTATCCTCCCGGCCGGTTGCCGGGAGGGGTGCATGTCCAAGGAACAGATTCTCTACGAGACGCGGCCTTCGGGCATCGCCCGCATCGTCCTCGATCGCCCCGAAACCCGGAATGCGCAGGACACCGCCTTTCTCTATGCGCTGAACGAAGCATTCGATCGCGCGGCACACGACGACACCGTGAAGGTGATCGTGCTGTCGGCCAACGGACCGCATTTCTCGTCCGGCCACGACCTGCGCGAGGAGAACGGCCATGCCAACATGCGCAAGCACGACACGGTCGGCACCTGGGGAGGCTTCGGCCGGCCCGGAGCCGAAGCCCAGTACGCGCGCGAGCAGGAGATCTATCTCGGCTTCTGCGAGCGCTGGCGCAATCTGCCCAAGCCGACGGTGGCCCTCGTCCAGGGCAAGGTGATCGCGGGCGGCCTGATGCTGATCTGGCCGTGCGACCTGATCGTGGCAGCCGACGATGCCGCCTTCCTCGATCATACGGTGGCGATGGGCGTGGGCGGTGCCGAGTTCTTCGCCCATCCCTGGGAACTGGGCGTGCGCAAGGCCAAGGAGTTTCTTTTCACGGCCGACTGGCTGTCGGCCACCGAGGCGCACCGGCTGGGCATGGTCAATCATGTCGTGCCGCGCGCTGAACTGGAGTCGTTCGGCCTCGCCCTGGCGGAGAAGATCGCGCAGAAGCCGCTGTTCGCCCTCAAGCTCACGAAGCAGGCGATCAATGCCGCCCAGGACGCCCAGGGCCGGGTGAGTGCGATGCAGACGTCGTTTGCCCTGCATCACCTGGCACACGCCCACAACATGCTGGCACACGGGCGGCTGGTCGATCCGACGGGCCTGATGCCCGCCGTCCAGAAACGCGACAGCGTGAAGGGCTGATGCCGGAGCGACGCCATGGACCGGCTGGCGACGAATTCCTCGCCGGTTGAGGGATAGCGGGAGGAGACGATGCCCCTGGGCCGCGAGCGCCTTCGAACGCCCAGAGCAGCCGCGATCGCGGGCATCCTGTTCTCGGGTCTGATCATCGCCATTCTGGTGCTGATGCTGTCGGCGGTGCCGAGGGACGCGCTCGAGACGGGGGATTGGCTCGCCGCGAGCCCGCGCCGGATCGTCATCGCGATCAATCTGATACCGTTTGCGGGTGTCGCCTTCCTGTGGTTCGTCGGCGTGGTGCGCGACCGCCTCGGCGACTCCGAGGACCGGCTGTTCGCGACCGTCTTCCTGGGCAGCGCGCTCCTGTTCCTGGGCATGATGTTCGTCGCCGCGGCCGTGTTCGGCGCGATCGTGATCGTCAATGCCGCGCGGCCCGAAAGCCTGGCCAATTCGACGAGCTTCGCGCTGGCGCGCGCCTTCGCCTTCAACATGGTCAACGTCTATGCGATCAAGATGGCGGGCGTGTTCATGGTGGTCACGTCGACACTGGCCCTGCGCACGGGCTTTCTCGCGCGCTGGATCGCCTTTGTCGGGCTGGCCATGGCGCTGGTCCTGCTGTTCGCCAGCCAGCTCTTCGATTTCAGCTTCGCGGTCTTTCCGGCCTGGACCCTGTTGATCAGCCTCTACATCCTGATCGACAACTTCCAGCTCGTGCCGGCGCTGCGGCGGCAGTGATCCGCGGGCGGCTCCTGTTCGCCGGCCTTTCTCAGTTGGCGGGGACCGTGACGACGGGCGCCGCGGACTTGATGCCGACCTCCGAGATCGAAAACAGCAGCATGACGCTCGAGAATATGGACTTGGAGCGGATGTCGTTGTCCGCGATCCAGAACCAGCGCCCCTTGTAGGTTACCGCGGCATAGGCGTCGGACGGTGGCGCCGATCCGCTCTGGATGATCAACAAGGGCGACTGGTCGACACTCGACGGATTGTCGCTGTTGCCCCGAGTCGCCTTGCCGGCGGCGATGTCGGCCTCTGGCACGTGGGCAAGCACGCCCAGCTCGACCATGACCTGCAGCATGGATCGCGTGACCATCGCGATCTCGTCGCCTTTGCCGGACCAGCCGCCATAGCGGACCTGCATGTTCTGGCGCTGGGCCGAGAGGTGCAGGATGGTTCCGATCTCCGCGATCTTGGCGGCGATCTCGGGCGTCGCGTGGGCGCTGTTTGCCGGCGGAAAGCCGATGATCGACACCTCGGAATTGTCCTTCGAACGTTCCACCCGGATCTGCAGGGCGTTGGCGAGCTGCAGCTCGTAGAGCAGCTGGACGAGGCGCGAGAACTGCGGGTCGCCCGCCCTTGCCATGTTGCCGCGCTTGGACTCGTTGGCGACGCCGTTGATCGAGTCGACGGCGATCGGCATCACGACCGTGGCGGGATAGCCCGATTGCAGCAGGAACATCACCGCGGCGGGAGGGATCGGCGACATCAGCTTCTTGAGGAAGTCGTTTCCGGTCAGCGGGGCGTAGATGATGGTCGGCCGGTCGATGTAGGACGCGCCGACCAGACCGCTGCCGGCGATGGCGGCGGGCCCGCCGACTGCGGACGTGATGTAGTTCTGTGCCGAGAAACCCGCCCCGGCACTGGCCTGGAACTGGTAGCCCGCGATCACCTGGGCGATCTCCATGAACACCGGAAAGTCGCCGTAACGCAGCTTGACGATGTTGAGCAGCGTCTGCTGCTTCCACGAATCTCCGATCGCGGCGCTGTAGTCGGCCCGGTCGCGCGGCACGGTGCCGGGGCCGATGCTGCTGCAGGCGGAGAGTGCCGCGGAGACGGCAGCGGCAATGCACGCTCTCGGAAATCGCCCGCCGAACATCGACTTTCCCTCGCTAGCGGTCTTCCTCGATATGCACCTGGATCCGTCCGGCGCTCACGGCGGCCTTCAACGCGGCGTGATCGCGTTCGGCC
>CAWUOG010000104.1:0-8802 GCA_963923875.1 uncultured Alphaproteobacteria bacterium | reverse complement strand
AGAGCAGAAACAGCGTCGCGAGGCCGAGGAAGGCGAGGAAGCCGACGACGTCGGTGACGGTGGTCAGAAAAACCGTCGAGGAGACGGCGGGATCGACGCCGATCTTCTGCAGGGTGAGCGGGATGAGCGTGCCGGCCAGCGCCGCGGCCACCAGATTGCAGACCATGGCGGCGGCGATCACCGCGCCCAGCCGCCAGTCGCCGTACCACAGCACGACGCCCGCCCCCATCAGCGCCGCGAAAATCAGGCCGTTGAGGCCGCCGACGGCAAACTCCTTGCCGATGAAGCGCAGCGCGTTGGCCGCGGTCAGCTCGCCCATGGCGAGCGCGCGCACCGCGACGGTCACGGTCTGGGTGCCGGCATTGCCGCCCATCGAGGCGACGATCGGCATCAGCACCGCCAGCACCACGATCTTCTCGATCGCGCCCTCGAACTGGCCGATCACCAGCGAGGCCACGATCGCGGTCAGCAGGTTGAGCCCCAGCCACCAGGCGCGGCGCTGCGTCGTCTCGAGCGTGTTGGCATGCACGTCGTCGACGCCGACGCCACCCATCTTGAGGATGTCCTCCTCGGCCTCCTCGTCGATCACGTCGACCACGTCGTCGACCATGATCACGCCGAGCAGGCGCCGCTCGGCGTCGATCACGGGACAGGACACCAGGTCCTGGTCGCGGAACAGGTGGGCCACTTCCTCCTGCGGCGTGTCGGCCGGCACCGCGGGAATCTCGGGATCGACCAGGTCGACGATCGGCACCGGCCGCTTGGTGCGCAGCATGCGGCCGAGCTTCACCGAGCCGCGCAGGCGGCCCATGCGGTCGACCACGAACAGGTCGTAGACGTCGTCGGGCAGGTCGCTCGCCTCGCGGCAATAGTCGATCACCTGGCCGACAGTCCAGTAGTCCGGCACCTTGACCAGCGCACGCTGCATCAGGCGGCCGGCGGTGTCCTCCTCGAAGGCGAGCGCGGTCTCGATGTCGGCGCGATCCTGGGCGGGCAGCTCGGCCAGCACCTCCTGCCGTTCCTGCTCCGGCAAGTCTTCCAGCAGAGAGGCCGCATCGTCGGTCTCGAGTTCGCGCGCGGCGGCGGCGATCTCCTTGCTGTCGAGCTGCTCGAGCACGTCGTCGCGGACGTCCTCGTCGAGTTCGGCCAGGGTTTCGGGGTCGAGGTCGCGCTTGGTGAGGGCGACCAGCGCGTCGCGGTGCGGCTCGGCGATCTGCTCGAGCACGTCGGCCTGGCCGGCGGCGCTCAGCCCGCCGAGCAGCGTCCTGACTTCCTCGTTCCTGCCCCCGTCGAGCGCCTCCTCGATGCGCCGGACCAGTTCCGGCGGCACCTCATCGAGCGTCTCGGGGGCGGCGCTCATCCGCGGGCCCCCGCGTCGCGCTCGTCGGCCAGCCGCTGCGCGTCGGCGAGGCGCTGGGCCTCGACGACCGACAGCGCGGTCATGTTGAGGATGCCGCGGGCGGTGACCGACGGCGTCAGCACGTGGGCCGGCAGCGCCGTGCCGAGCAGCATCGGTCCGACATGCAGCCCGTCGGCCGCGGTCTTCAGCAGGTTGAAGGCGATGTTGGCGGCGTCGAGCGACGGGCAGATCAGCAGGTTGGCCGAGCCCTTCAGGCGCGAATTGGGGAAGACGTTCTGCCGGATCTCGGGATCGAGGGCGGCGTCGCCGTGCATCTCGCCGTCGAGTTCGAGCGAGGGCGCGCGGCGGTGCAGGATCTTCACCGCCTCGGCCATCTTGCGGGCGCCGGGCTGCTCGGAGCTGCCGAACAGCGAATGCGACAGCAGCGCGACCTTGGGCTGGATGCCGAAGCGCAGCACGGCGTCGGCCGCGAGCAGCGTCACCTCGGCCAGGGTCTCGGCATCGGGATCGTGATTGACGTAGGTGTCGGCGATGAACAGCGAGCGGGTCGGCATGACCAGCAGGCTGAGCCCCGCCATGTTGGACACGCCCTCGCGCGTGCCGATGACGTCGCGCACGTGGTTGAAGTGGGTGCGGAAGCGGCCGTAGGCGCCGGCGATCATGGCGTCGGCGTCGCCGAGCTTGACGGCGAGTGCGGCAATCAGGGTCGGGCTGGAGCGCACCAGGTTGCGCGCCGTCGGCTCGCTGACGCCGCGGCGCTCCATCAGGCGATGATAGGTGCCCCAGTAGGTGTCGTAGCGCCGGTCGCTCTGCGGGTTGACGATCTCGCAGTCGATGCCGGGCCGGAAGCGCAGGCCGAGCCGCTCGGTGCGGCGCTGGATGACCTCGGGCCGGCCGATCAGGATCGGCACCGCGACCCGCTCGTCGAGGATGATCTGGGTGGCGCGGAGCACGCGGTCGTCCTCGCCGGCCGAGAAGATCACGCGCCGGGGATGGCTGCGCGCCTGCTCGAGCACCGGCCGCATCACCAGGCCGGACCTGAAGACGAACTGGTTGAGCTGCTGGCGATAGGCGTCGAAGTCGGCGATCGGCCGGGTCGCGACGCCCGACTCCATGGCGGCCCGGGCGACGGCGGGCGCGAGTTCGACGATCAGCCTGGGATCGAACGGCTTGGGAATGATCTGGTTGGGGCCGAAGCCGCCGCCGCCGGCCTCGCCGAAGGCGCGCGCCACGACTTCGGACGGCTCCTTGCGCGCGAGATCGGCCAGCGCCCTGACGCAGGCAATCTTCATCTCGTCGTTGACGGTGCGCGCACCGGCATCGAGGGCGCCCCGGAAGATGTAGGGGAAGCAGAGGACGTTGTTGACCTGGTTGGGATAGTCGCTGCGGCCGGTCGCCATGATGGCGTCGTCGCGCACCGCGGCCACTTCCTCGGGCAGGATTTCGGGCGTCGGATTGGCGAGCGCGAAGATCAGCGGCCGGGCCGCCATCTTCTTCACCATGTCGGGCTTCAGCACGCCGCCGGCCGAGAGGCCGAGGAAGAGGTCGGCGCCGCCGATCACCTCGGCGAGGCTGCGCGCCGGCGTGTCGCGCGCATAGCGCTCCTTCCACGGGTCCATCAGCTCGTTGCGGCCCTTCCAGACCACGCCCTTGATGTCGGTGACCCACATGTTCTCTTTCGGCAGGCCGAGTTTCTCGAGCACGCCGAGGCACGACAGCGCCGCCGCGCCGGCGCCCGAGACGACGAGCTTGACCTTGGCGATGTCCTTGCCGACCAGCGACAGGCCGTTCAGCACGGCGGCGCCGACGATGATCGCGGTGCCGTGCTGGTCGTCGTGGAACACCGGGATGCCCATGCGCTCGCGCAGCTTCTGCTCGACGTAGAAGCACTCCGGCGCCTTGATGTCCTCGAGGTTGATGCCGCCGAAGGTCGGCTCGAGGGCGGCGATCATGTCGACCAGCTTGTCCTGGTCGAGTTCGGCCAGCTCGATGTCGAAGACGTCGATGCCGGCGAATTTCTTGAAGAGGACGCCCTTGCCTTCCATCACCGGCTTGGCGGCGAGCGGCCCGATCGCGCCCAGCCCCAGCACGGCGGTGCCGTTGGTCACCACGCCGATCAGGTTGGCGCGCGCGGTCAGCTCGGCAGCGGTCGCCGGGTCGCGCACGATCTCGTTGCAGGCGACGGCGACGCCCGGCGAATAGGCGAGCGAGAGGTCGCGCTGGGTGGCCAGCGGCTTGGTCGGGACGACCTCGATTTTCCCGGGTCTGGGGAGACGATGGTAGCGGAGCGCGCTTTCGGTCAGTTCATCCGCCAAGCTCGCCTCCCGTCCCCACTTACAAAAAGGGCCGCCCGCTGGGGTCCACCAACGGCGGCGACTCTGAGATCACCTTTTCGATCGATCCGGCGATATGGTGCGGCCAAGAAGACTCGAACTTCCACGCCTCGCGGCACTAGCACCTCAAGCTAGCGCGTCTACCAATTCCGCCATGGCCGCGCCGGATCGATGGCGCGGGGGATACCAAATAGCCCCCGCAGTGGCAAGCAAACCCATTGCGTCATGCCCCGGAAGGCACGATTTTGCCGCAATGGACCGCTCCCCGACCGGGCCCGAATGGCGCATTTCCGAGGGTCTCGTGCCCTACGAGGAGGCCCTGGCCACGATGGAGGCGCGGGTCGCCGACATTCGTGCCGGCCGCGCGCGGGAACTGGTGTGGCTGCTGGAACACCCGCCGCTCTACACCGCGGGCACCAGTGCCCGGGCCCAGGACCTGCTCGAGCCGATGCGCTTTCCGGTCCATGTCGCGGGCCGCGGCGGCCAATACACCTATCACGGGCCCGGCCAGCGCGTGGCCTACGTCATGCTCGACCTGCGGGCCCGGCGGCAGGACGTGCGGCGCTACGTCCACGACCTCGAGGAATGGACGATCCGTACCCTGGCCCGCTTCAACGTCACCGCCGAGCGCCGCCCGGGCCGGGTCGGTGTCTGGGTGGTGCGGCCGGACAAGCCCAAACTGCCGGATGGCAGCCCACGTGAAGACAAGATCGCCGCGATCGGCGTGCGCATCCGCCACTGGGTCGCCTTCCACGGCATCTCGATCAATGTCGATCCCGAGCTCGGCCACTATGCCGGCATCGTGCCCTGCGGCATCGCCGATCACGGCGTGACGTCGCTGGCCGATCTCGGCCTGACGACGACCCTGGCCGATCTCGACCTCGCCCTCGCCGAGACCTTCGAGGAGGTCTTCGGGCCGGACGCGTCCGCCGCGACGGCGCGCCTGGACAGCACGCGGGCGGTCAGCTCGACGCCCTGAAACGTCACCTGCAGCAACTCGGGCCGGTTGGCCGACGCCGGCAGGTCGGGGCGCCAGACGACGCGGCGGCGCCAGAAGCGGCCCTTGGCGGCGGCGTCCTGGCTGTTCTGCCGGGCCGTTCCCAGGAACAGGTGATCGGGCTCGATGCAGGCGCGTACATCGCAGCGATGGCAGACATAGAGGCCGGACGGAATCTCGCCGTGCCGGGCAATCCAGGCGGCGCGGTGGGCGTAGTACGTCCGCTTGTCACAGCGCAGCATGCCGTAGCCGGTCGGCGCGAGCGTCCCGGCCCACAACAGGCAGCCGCTCTTCGGGTCACGGACGCTGCGGTGATCGAGACGCTGCTGCAGCGTCCAGCCGCGGGAACTGCGGGGAGGAGAGATCTTGGGCATCGCGCGAGTCTAGGCGCTGTGCCCTCGCCTCCCTATTTTGGCGCTTTATTGAGGAGCGCCTCCTCCCCCTTTCAGATGGGGAGGTGCCTTCGTCGCACGACGGCACCTCGCCGTTTGAACGGGGAGGAAGGCTTCAGGCAGTCGGCAGCCGGCTGAACCCGTCGGGCAGCACGTCGAGATCGACCGGATCGACATCGATCTCGTCGACCCGCGCAAGCGGTGGCCCGCGGCGGCAGGCCTGGATCATTTCGCCGACGGCCGTCTCGTCGCCGACGATCAGCGCCTCGACGGCGCCGTCCGAGCGGTTGCGCACCCAGCCGGTGAGCCCGAGCCGCCGGCCGGTCGCCATCGCCCAGTCGCGATAGCCCACACCCTGGACCCGCCCCGTGATGGTGAGCCGGGCCTGCAGCGCCATGGCCGCCTACGCGAACTCGAGGATCTTCTGATCGACCCTCAGGCTGTCGCCCGCCTTGGCGTGCAGCACCTTGATCGTGCCGTCGCGCGCGGCGCGCAGCACGTTCTCCATCTTCATCGCCTCGACCACGGCCAGCGCCTCGCCCGCCTTGACGTCCTGGCCCTCATGCACCGCCACCGAGGCCAGCAGGCCGGGCATCGGCGAGAGCAGGAACTTCGAGGTATCGGGAGCGGCCTTGACCGGCATCTTCGCGTAGAGCTCGGCCTGGCGCGGCGTCAGCACCAGCGCCTCGGCCTGGCCGCCCTCGTGGATCAGGCGCCAGCCCGAGCCCACGGCGTCGACCTGCACCACCATGGCCTCGCCGTCGACCCTGGCATGGACCAGCGGCTCGCCCGGCGCCCAGTCGGCCTCGACGGCGAGCTTGCGGTCGCCGGCCTCGATGGTGAAGGACGTGCCGATGCCGGTCACGGTCATCGCGATCGGCTGGCGGTTCAACATCACCACGCGCGCGCCCTGGTGAAGGCCGACCCGCTCGGTGCGCAGGCGCTCGACGATGGCGGCGATGGCAGCCAGCACGACCGGATCCTTGGGCGGCAGGTGCGCGGCGGTGAACCCGCCCTTGAATTCCTCGGCGATGAAGTTGGTGGTGAGCTTGCCCGCGCGGAAGCGCGGATGGGCCATCAGGGCTGCGAGGAACGGCACGTTGTGCGAGACGCCGCGGACATAGAACTCGTCGAGCGCGCGGCGCATGCGGTCGATCGCGGTCAGGCGATCCTTGCCGTAGGTGCAGAGCTTGGCGATCATCGGATCGTAGAACATCGAGATCTCGCCGCCTTCGTAGACGCCCGAATCGACGCGCACGTCGGGACCGGCGGCCGGCTCGCGGTACTTCACCAGACGGCCGGTCGAGGGCAGGAAGTTGCGGTAGGGATCCTCGGCGTAGAGGCGCGCCTCGACCGCCCAGCCCTTCAACTGGACGTCCTTCTGCTGGAACGGGAGTTTTTCGCCCGCGGCGACGCGGATCATCAGCTCGACCAGGTCCAGCCCGGTGATCAGCTCGGTGACCGGATGCTCGACCTGCAGGCGGGTGTTCATCTCGAGGAAGTAGAACTTGCGGTTCTTGTCGACGATGAACTCGACCGTGCCGGCGCTCTTGTACTTGACCGCCTTGGCCAGCGCGACCGCCTGCTCGCCCATCGCCTTGCGCGTCCTGGCGTCGAGGAACGGGCTCGGCGCCTCCTCGATCACCTTCTGGTGGCGGCGCTGGATCGAGCACTCGCGCTCCCAGAGATAGACGCAGTTGCCGTGGCCGTCGCCGATCAGCTGGATCTCGATGTGGCGCGGTTCCTCGACGTACTTCTCGATGAACACGCGGTCGTCGGCGAACGACGCCTTGGCCTCGTTCGTGGCCGACACGAAGCCTTCCTTGGCCTCGGCGTCGTTGTAGGCGATGCGCATGCCCTTGCCGCCGCCGCCGGCCGAGGCCTTGATCATCACCGGGTAGCCGATTTTCTTCGCGATCTTCACCGCCTCGTCGGCATTGGGGATCGCGGCGAGATGGCCGGGCACGGTCGAGACGCCGGCCTTCTGGGCGAGCTTCTTGGATTCGATCTTGTCGCCCATCGCATGGATGGCGAAGGCATCGGGGCCGATGAAGGCGATCCTGGCCTTGGCCAGCGCCTTCTGGAATTCCTGCTTCTCCGACAGGAAGCCGTAGCCGGGATGCACCGCCTGGGCGCCGGTCTTCCTGCAAGCCTCGACGATCTTGTCGATCAGCAGGTACGACTGCGCCGACGGCGGCGGGCCGATGAAGACCTTCTCGTCGGCCTCGCGCACGTGGAGCGCGTCGGCGTCGGCCTCGGAATAGACCGCGACGGTCTTGATGCCGAGCTTCTTGCAGGTGCGGATCACGCGGCAGGCGATCTCGCCGCGATTGGCGATCAGGATCTTGTCGAACAGCTTTCCGGGCAGCTTTCCGGGCAGCTTGCCGGACTTCTTGACCGGGGCTGGCTTCGCCGGAGCCGCGGCCTTCTTCGGCGCAGCGCTCTTCTTCGTCACGACCTTCTTCTTGGCGGCCATCTCACGGTCCTTCGCTATTGCGGTCGAACAGGCCCATCGCCCAGGCGGTATGGGCCCCAACCAGCGGCATCCAGGCCATCAGCACCCAGAGCCACCACGGATTCTTGCTGTTGGTGAAGGCGTTCACCGCGATCAGCACCAGCAGGCCGAACAGCGCCACGATGACGTGCAGCCTGACGGCACGGTTGCGCCTCAGTCGTTCTTCAGGAGTGATCGCCACGGCAGACTCCTTACAGGGGGATGTTGCCGTGCTTGCGCCACGGATTGTCGAGCTTCTTGGTCTCGAGCGTCTTCAGCGCCTTGCAGATCCGCCGCCGCGTGCCGTGCGGCATGATGACGTCGTCGATGAAGCCGCGGCTCGCCGCCACGAAGGGGTTGGCGAACTTCTCGCGGTACTCCTCGGTCCGCGCGGCGATCTTCCTGGCGTCGCCGATGTCGGAGCGGAAGATGATTTCCACGGCACCCTTGGCGCCCATGACGGCGATCTCGGCGCCGGGCCAGGCGTAATTGACATCTCCGCGGAGATGCTTGGAAGCCATGACGTCGTAGGCGCCGCCATAGGCCTTGCGGGTGATCACGGTCACCTTCGGCACCGTCGCCTCGGCATAGGCATAGAGCAGCTTGGCGCCGTGCTTGATGATCGCGCCGTATTCCTGCGCCGTGCCCGGCAGGAAGCCCGGCACGTCCACGAAGGTCACGATCGGGATGTTGAACGCGTCGCAGAAGCGCACGAAGCGCGCGCCCTTGCGGGATGAATCGATGTCGAGGCAGCCCGCCAGCACCATCGGCTGGTTGGCGACGAAGCCCACCGTCTTGCCGGCCATGCGGCCGAAGCCGACCACGATGTTGCCCGCCCATTCCGGCGACAGCTCGAAGAAGTCGCCCTCGTCCACGACCTTCAGGATCAGCTCCTTGATGTCGTAGGGCTTGTTGGGATTGTCGGGAACGAGGGTGTCCAGGGAATAGTCTTCGCGCTCGATCGGGTCGTCGGTCTTGCGCACCGGCGCCGCACTCCGGTTGTTCGACGGGATGAAGTCGACGAACCGGCGCAGCTGCAGCAGCGCCTCGATGTCGTTCTCGAAGGCGAGGTCGGCGACCCCCGACTTCTGGGTATGGGTGAGCGCGCCGCCCAGTTCCTCCTGGGTCACCGTCTCGTGGGTCACCGTCTTCACCACGTCGGGACCGGTGACGAACATGTAGGAGCTGTCCTTCACCATGAAGATGAAGTCGGTCATGGCCGGCGA
>CAWUOG010000103.1:0-8814 GCA_963923875.1 uncultured Alphaproteobacteria bacterium | reverse complement strand
GTCGCCACCGGCGCGTCGAAGTGGGGCGATCCCAAGAACTTCCCGTGGACGATGGGCTTCCAGCCCGACTACCACACCGAAGGCGCGATCTATGCCAAGCACATCCTCGCCAACATTCCGGACGCCAAAATCGGCGTGCTGATGCAGAACGACGACTACGGCAAGGATTACTTCGGCGGTTTCAAGGAAGGCCTCGGCAAGGACGTCAACAAGATCGTCAAGCACGTCACCTTCGAGGTGACCGATCCGACGGTCGACAGCCAGGTCATCCAGCTCAAGGATTCCGGTGCCAACGTCTTCTTCAACATCTCGACCCCGAAGGCGGCCGCGCAGGCGATCCGCAAGGCTGCCGACATCGGCTGGAAGCCGGTGCAGTATCTCAACAATGTGTCGGCTTCGGTCGGTTCGGTCATGAAACCTGCCGGTCTCGAGAACAGCCAGGGCATCATCACCGCCCAGTACCTCAAGGATCCGACCGACAAGCAATGGGAGAACGCCGACGACTTCAAGGCCTGGGTCGCCTGGATGGACAAGTGGATGCCGGGCGCCAACAAGGCCGATGCCAACCACGTGTTCGGCTACGCCGTCTCGTGCCTGATGCACGAAACGCTCAAGAAGTGCGGCGACGAGCTGACCCGGGACAACGTCATGAAGCAGGCGGCGAACTTCCAGAAGTTCAAACTTCCGCTCGCCCTGCCGGGAATCACGGTGAACACCAGCCCGACCGACTACTACCCGATCCAGTCGGTGCAGCTCGCCCGCTTCAAGGGTGAGACTTGGGAGCTGTTCGGCAACGTCATGTCGAGCGAAGCGTCCTGAAGCAGCTCATTGCACGAGACGGAAAGGGCCGCCGGGAAACCGGCGGCCCTTTTTAGTTTCAGCGATTGGCACTTGCCGGCTCGACCGGGCGCCGTCTGAGGGCCTGGCGGCATTCGGCTGTGTTGATGCGGCCGTCGCGGTCGAGGTCGCAGCGGGCGAAGTTGCGGTCGGCGCCGACCATGAATTCGGCCTTGCTGACGGAGCCGTCCTTGTCCGTGTCGAGCAGGCGGAAATAGCTCGACTGCCTGCGGGCCTGCGCGTCGCTCGGTAGCACGTCACTGCCGGCGGGGCGGGTGTGGGCGAACAACTCGTCCTCGCTCAGCTTGCCGTTCTTGTCGGTGTCGAGCTGCTTGAACCGGGCTTCCTGGCCCGCCGTCCATTCGCCGCGGTCGACAAAGCCGTCCTTGTTGGTGTCGTAGCGCATCATGCCGCGCGGCGAGGCGGCGGGCGCGGGAGCAGCCTTGGCCTCGGCCGGATCGGGAGCGGCTTCGGCCGGCAGGGCGAGGGCGACGAGCATTGCGGCGCAGAGGAGCTTCAACATCGGGCATATCCTTAAGGTTGTGTCGGGATATGGAAAAGCAATTGCCATTTCCCTTACCGGGCTCTGTGGCCGCCGATATAGTCAGTGGCGCGACCGAATTGCGGCCGTGTTGTGTTTTATGATCTGGATACAACCATGGGTTATGATTACGATCTTTTTGTCATCGGCGCGGGCTCCGGTGGCGTTCGCGCGTCGCGGATCGCGGCAGGCTACGGCGCCCGGGTCGGCATCTGCGAGGACTTCCGTGTGGGCGGCACCTGCGTGATCCGTGGCTGCGTGCCCAAAAAGCTGCTCGTCTACGGGGCCAAGTTCGCGCACGAGTTCGAGGATGCTGCCGCCTATGGCTGGACCGGGCTGGCGCCGGCCCACGATTGGGCGACCCTGCGCGACACCGTCGCCAAGGAAGTCGATCGTCTTAACGCGGTCTATATCCGGCTGCTCGAGGGGCCGGGCGTGAAGATCCACATGGGGCGCGGCCGGCTGATGGACCGCCACACCATCGCGATTGGGGGCCCGAACGGGGAGCAGACCGTCACCGCTGACAAGATCCTGATCTGCACCGGCGGCCGGCCGGAAGTGCCGGATCTGCCCGGCAGGGAATTCGCCATCACCTCGAACGAGGCGTTCCACCTGCCCGAATTGCCCAAGCACGTCACGATCGTGGGCGGAGGCTACATCGCCGTCGAGTTCGCCGGCATCTTCAACGGCCTGGGCGCCAAGGTTGACCTCGTGATCCGGCGAGACCGCGTGCTGCGCGGTTTCGACGAGGAGTGCCGCACCTTCGTTCACGAGGCGCTGGCTAAAGGCGGCATCAAGATGCGCACCGAGACGCAGATCGCGCGCATCACTGCCACGCCAGACGGACAAGGGGGCGGCAAGGCACCCTTCCAGGTCCACACGCCGCTCGGCAGCATGTTCGAGACGGATCTCGTGATGTACGCTACCGGCCGTGTGCCGAACACCGCGGGCATTGGCCTCGAGAAGGTCGGCGTGCAGCTCAACAAGGCGGGCGCGGTCGCCGTCGATGAATGGTCCAAGACCACGGCCGAAAACATCTGGGCGGTGGGCGACGTCACCGACCGCATTAACCTGACACCGGTCGCCTTGATGGAAGGCCATTGCTTCGCCGACACTGTGTTCGGCAACAAGCCGCGCAAGCCTGACCATCGCGACGTGCCGTCGGCGGTCTTTTGTCAGCCCGAAATGGCCAATGTCGGCCTGAGCGAGGAGGACGCACGGCGCACCCTGGGTGAGTTGCGGGTCTTCACGTCGGCTTTCACGCCGATGAAGTATTCGTTCACCGCCCACAAGCAGCGCACCTTCATGAAGCTGATTGTCGAGGCGGCGACCGACAAGGTCGTGGGCTGCCATATGGTGGGCGACGATGCCGCCGAACTGATCCAGGGCCTGGCCGTGGCGGTGAAGGCGGGAGCCACCAAGGCCCAGTTCGACGCCACTGTGGGGATTCACCCGACGGCTGGCGAGGAATTCGTTACCATGCGAACGCCACGGGCGGAGCCGGCCCCCCGGAAAGCGGCTGCGGAATAGGCGAAACGTGCCCTCCGGGCCGGCTGGCCTTTTATCCACAGCGCGTATAGCTTCACCCTCCGTTTTGGCGACCCCGGCGGCCAGATGACCGCACGGGCTCAGGAGGAAAATATGACGGCGATTCAGGCCTCTAAGCCTGCCGCTAAGGCCCAATCCCGCAGCTCGAGCGCCGCTGACTGGACGCCGACGAGCTGGCGGTCCCGGCCGGCCCTGCAGATGCCGGTCTATCCGGACGCCGCCGTGCTGGCCAACGCCGAGTCCCGGCTGCGCCGCTACCCGCCACTGGTCTTCGCCGGCGAGGCGCGCAAGCTCAAGCAGGCCTTGGCCAAGGTCGCAAACGGCGAGGCGTTCCTTCTGCAGGGCGGCGACTGCGCCGAGAGCTTCGCCGATTTCAGCGCGAACAACATCCGCGACACCTTCCGCGTGCTGCTGCAGATGGCCGTTGTGCTGACCTACGGCGCCGGCGTGCCGGTCGTGAAGGTCGGCCGCATGGCCGGCCAGTTCGCCAAGCCGCGCTCGTCGAATGTCGAGAAGGTGGGCGGCGTCGAACTGCCGAGTTACCGCGGCGACAACGTCAATGGTTTCGAGTTCACCGCCGAGGCGCGCATTCCCGATCCGGAGCGTATGGTGCAGGCCTACAACCAGTCGGCTGCCACGCTCAACCTGCTGCGTGCGTTCGCCCAGGGCGGCTACGCCGACCTGCACGAGGTCAATCGCTGGAACCTCGACTTCGTGCGCAACTCTCCAGCGTCGGAGCGCTACCACGACCTTGCGGCTCGCCTCGACGAGACGCTGAACTTCATGGCCGCCTGCGGTCTCACCTCGGCGACCACGCCGCAGATCGCCGAGACTGACTTCTTCACCAGTCACGAGGCCCTGTTGCTGCAGTACGAGGAGGCACTGACCCGCGTCGATTCGACCTCGGGCGACTGGTACGACTGCTCGGCCCACATGCTGTGGATCGGCGACCGCACCCGTCAGCCCGACGGCGCGCATGTCGAGTTCCTACGTGGCGTGCGCAACCCGCTCGGCTTCAAGTGCGGCCCATCGCTTTCGGTCGACGACACGGTGAAGCTGATCGACCTGCTCAATCCGACGAACGAGCCCGGCCGCATCGTCATGATCGTGCGCATGGGCGCCGATAACGTCGCGTCCAAGCTGCCGCCCCTGGTGCGCGCGGTGAAGAAGGCCGGCAAGTCGGTGGTCTGGTCGTGTGACCCCATGCACGGCAATACCGAGACCGCGTCGAACGGCAGGAAGACCCGCCATTTCGACAACATCCTGCGCGAGGTGAAGGAGTTCTTCGCCGTGCACCGCGCCGAGGGCACCCATCCCGGTGGCGTCCATTTCGAGATGACCGGCCAGGAGGTCACCGAGTGCATCGGCGGCTCGACCGACATCACCGTCGACAACCTGAACGAACGCTACGAGACGCAGTGCGATCCGCGTCTCAACGCCAGCCAGGCGCTCGAGCTGGCCTTCCTGCTCGCCGAGCAGCTGAAGTCCGAGCGCCTGTCGGTCCAGAGAGCGCGCGCGGCGGTCTGACCGTCGACGAGAACGGAAGTGCGCCGGTCGGGAGAGGGCCCATGACGCATCCTTCGAATGGCGACATCGAGCGCTACACCGATCACTACTTCAACCGAACGAAGAAGGTGGTCGGCCGCTTCGGCGATGCGCGCGTGACCTACGCGATCTTCATGCGCCGGCCGGTGGTGTTCGCTCCCCGGCTCGCGCTCGACTGGCTGCGGGAAACCGGCCACTCGCGCAACACCGAGATCGAGATCGATCAGCGTTACGGCGAGGGCAAGTGGGTCGGCGCCGGTGAGCCGATGATGTACATCACTGGGTCGTTCTTCCACCTCGTCGATCTCGAGACGATCTTCCTGCAGAAACTCGGTCCGGCCTGCGTCGCGGCCTACAACGCCTGGACGATGTGCGCCGACATGCCCAAGACGGCGTTCCTGGCCATGGATGCACGCCATTGCGCGGGCCAGGAGATGGCCGAGATGATGGCCTATGCCGCCTCGGTCGGTTCGGCGCGCGCCAAGCGCAAGGTCGGCGCCGTGGGGTTCATCGGCAATGCCACGCACGCCACGGCGCACTTCTTCGGTCGCGAGCAGGGGCTTGGCACCATGCCGCATGCCCTGATCGGCTATGCCGGTTCCACCGTGCGCGCGGCCGAGATGTTCTACGAAACGTTTCCCGGCGAGCCGATGACGGTGCTGACCGACTATTTTGCCCGCGAGATTTCCGATTCGCTCGAAGTCTGCCGGCGGTTTCCGGATCTTGCGGCCAGGGGAATGCTGTCGTTCCGTCTCGATACGACAGGTGGCCGCTATGTCGAGGGCCTCGACCCGGCTACGTCCTATGCCGTGCTGGAAAAGTACTCGCCCGAATCGATCCGCGGCTACCGCTCGGAAGAGGAGTTGCGTTACCTGGTCGGTACCGGCGTGTCGGCTGCGGCGATCTTCCATCTGCGCGCCGAGCTCGATCGTGCGGGCTTCGACAAGACCAGGATCGTGGCGTCGTCGGGCTTCGGCCCGGCCAAGTGCCGCGTGATGGCGGAAGCAAAGACGCCTATCGACGTGGTCGGCTCGGGCTCGTTCCTGCCGTCCAACTGGACGGAGACCTACGCCACCGCCGATATCGTCGAGTATGACGGCGTGAAGCGGGTCAAGATCGGCCGCGAGTTCCTGCATCGCGTGAAGCCGAACGGCGCCACGAAGCCGCTGTGAAGGGGGAACAATGCTCAAGCTCTATTACGCGCCCGGCGCCTGTTCGACGGCGTCTCACATCGGCCTCGAGGAAAGCGGCGCCAAGTATGAAGGCGTGCCGTTGGCCTTCGCCAAGAACGAGCAGAAGACGCCGGAATACCTGAAGATCAATCCGCGTGGCCGAGTGCCTGCGCTTGTGACCGATGACGGTCCGATCATCGAGAATACAGCCATTCTTGACTATATCGCAGCCAAGTACGCCCCGCAGCTGATGCCCAAGGATCCGGTGCAGCGCGCCCGCGCGATCTCGCTGATGGCCTGGTTCTCCAACTGGGTGCACCCGTCCTTCACGCATATCAGCCGGCCCGAGCGCTTCGCGACCGACAGCGCGGTGTTCGATCACCTCAAGGCCACGGGCCGCGACAACTTCCATGCCGCGCTCAAGGAGATCGACGGAATCATCGGCAGCAAGCAGTGGATCCTCGGCGACCAGTTCAGCGTCGTCGATGGCTACGCGCTGGTCTTCTACGGCTGGGGCAAGCGCATCGGCCTGCCTGTCGAGCAGCTCAAGAACTATACGGCGTGGAAGGATCGCATGCTGGCGCGGCCGGCGGTGCGCCGTGTCCTCGAGCGCGAGCAGAACGTGCTTGTTGCGGCCTGAGCCGCGACCCGGCCGTCAGGCCACGAAGCTCTGATACATCGTCTGGAGGTCCTGCGACTCCTGCGGCGTGATCTCGCCGTCGAGAACGCGGGCCTCCCAGCCGCGCAGGCGGCGCTTGATGTCGCTCGGCGTGCGCGGGCTCAGCAGCACCATGAAGAACTTCTCATGGGGCGAGAGTTCGCGGTCGCGGCGATAGCCGAACGGACCCTGGCCGACCGGACGTTCCTCGGCGGCAGGCTCGGGACGCAGGGCGATCTGCTTCGCCAGGACCTCGTCCCAGGTAAGGCCGGCCTCGCGAACCATCGCGGAAGCGAGCTTGGCCGCAGCCAGGGCTTCTCCCGCATTGGGGCTGTCGAGAATTTCGAGGACCTTCGCCAGAGTGGCGCGGTTGAATGCTGACATCGTCTTCCGCTCCGCCACCGCCCGGTTTCCGAGGGGTCGGAAGGTCGGGCACAGTGTCTTTGACTATTGGATGAGCAAGCGGCACTAACTGCTTACAAGATATAGTTCACCCTTGACCGAAGCAAGCGCCCCTGTGGCCGCGCCGCGTGCCCCCTTCAACGCCTACCTGATCGGTCTGGGCAGCTGGTTCGTGCCGCTCGGCATCCAGATGGTGCTGTTCTCGTGGCTGGCCGCGATCGTGCTGCACATGAACGCCTTCTATGTCGGCCTCGCCCAGGTGGCATTGATGGCGCCGGGCATCCTGTTCCTGCCGCTAGGTGGGCTGGTTGCCGACCGCCGCAACGCGCGGCGCCTGCTGCTGCTCTATCACTGCCTCTACGCCTTGCCGCCGCTCGTTCTCGGGCTGGTCCTGTGGGCGGGCGGGCTGAGCTATCCGCTGCTGATTGCCTACGGCCTCGCCGCAGGCTCGATCAGTGCCTTCGCCGTGCCGACCCGCGACGCCCTGCTGCCGACCGTCGCCGGCAGGAACCTGCCGCGCGCCGTGGCGCTCGCGACCGCCTTGCAGTTCGTCGGCCAGCTCGTCGGTATCGCGGCGGCCTCGCAGGCCGACCGCTGGGGCGCGCTGCCGCTGCTCGGCCTGCAGTCGGCGCTGGTCGCACTGGGCGCGCTCGCGGTGTGGCGTCTGCCCGATCCGCCGCCGCATCCGCCGGCCGAGCATCCGAGCTTCTGGCGCAGCATCGCCGACGGCGTCGCCGAAGCGGCCCGCTCCGAGCAGATCTGGCCGGTCCTGGCCCTGAACTTCGGTATCGGCGTGTTCTATGTCGGGCCGTTCATGGCCGTGCTGCCGCTCGTGGTGCGCGACATCTATCTCGGCGGCGCTGCCGAGATCGCCTACGTGAATCTCGCCTTCTGGGCAGGAACCATCGTCGCGGCCTTCGCATTCGCGGGCCTTGCGCGCAACCTCTCGCTGCGCGGGCGGCTGATCGTGCTCGCGGTGTCGGTCGGCGCCGTCATACTGTTCTGCATGGCCCTGCAGCCGCCGTTCTTTGTGCTGAACGGCCTCTGCTTCGTCTGGGGGCTGGGGGCGGGCATCACCCTGACCCAGGGCCGCACGGTGCTCCAGATCGTGACGCCGGCGACCCATCGGGCCCGCATCATGTCGCTGTTCCAGCTTGGTCTGGGTGGCGGCGGTCCGATCGGCGCGCTGATCGCCGGGACGCTGGCGTGGGGATTCGGTCTCAAACTCGCCATGGTACTGCCGGCCATGGCGATGTCGGTACTGATCGTTACGGTGCTTGTCCGCTCGCGCATCTGGACGATGCGCACGGTCGAACGGCCGACTTGAGCTAGTCGGCGGCGGCGCGTTGGCCGAGGCCGAGCATCTGCCAGACGTCCTGCAGTGCCGCGACCAGCCTGCTCATGTCGTCGTCGCTATGTAACGGTGTCGGTGTCAGCCGCAGCCGCTCGGTGCCGCGGGGCACGGTCGGATAGTTGATGGGCTGCACATAGATCGAGTGGCGGTCCATCAGCAGGTCGCTCGCCTGCTTGCAGAGTGCTGCGTCGCCCACCAGCACCGGCACGATGTGGGTGACGGAAGGCATGACCGGCAGGCCGACCGCCGTGAGGCGGCGCTTCAGGGTCGCGGCGCGCTCCTGGTGGCGTACCCGCAATTCAGGGTGGCCGCTGACATGGCGGATGCTCGCTAGTGCCGCGGCGGCGATGGCAGGCGGCATCGAGGTGGAAAAGATGAACCCCGAGCCGCAGGAGCGCACGAAATCGACGGTCGCTTCGGTTGACGCGATGTAGCCGCCAACCACGCCGAACGCCTTGGCGAGTGTGCCCTGTACGATGTCGACTTTTGCGAGCGCCCCGTCGCGTTCGGCGACGCCGGCGCCGCGCGCGCCGTACATGCCGACGGCGTGGACCTCATCGAGATAGGTCAGCGCGCCGTAGCGGTGGGCGAGGTCGCACAGGTCGGCAATCGGCGAGACGTCGCCATCCATCGAATAAACCGACTCGAACGCCACGATCTTGGCGGTGGAGGGGTCGGCCGCCTTCAACAGCTCCTCGAGATGGCCGAGATCGTTGTGGCGGAAGATCTTGCGCGCGGCGCCCGAGTTGCGGATGCC
>CAWUOG010000102.1:0-8840 GCA_963923875.1 uncultured Alphaproteobacteria bacterium | reverse complement strand
TCGATCAGCAGGTAATGCGCATCGTAGTCGAGCTGGCCGGCCTGCAGGCGGTACGACGGATCGTCGAGCGCCAAAGAACTTGGAATCAGCGCCCGGTCGGCCTTCGCCAGATCGCCCATCCAAACCCACACCCAGCTGCCGACGATCTCGAGCGGATAGCGCCGGACGCACGCGCCTGCAGGGATCACCTTCTGGCCGGGAATCTCCACGCAGCTGCCGTCGGGGGCGAATTTCAGCCCGTGATACATGCAACGCAAATGATCGCCCTCGAGACGGCCGAGCGACAGCGGCGCGAAGCGGTGCGGGCAGCGATCCTCGAGCGCGACGATCGTGCCATCGGACGTGGCGTACAGCACCACCGGCTGGTCGATGATGGTGCGCGCATGGATGCGGCCGGGCGCGATCTCGTGCGTCCAGGCGGCGACGTACCAAGCGTTCTTGACCCATCCGGACGTGGGGGCAGATGACTGCATGGGGGAAGGATAGGCCGCGGACGGACGGCCGCAAGAGGCCCCTAGATCAGCCGATAGACCTCGACCGGCTGCTCGTGGCCTTTGATCATGCGCATCTCGGGCTTGGGCAGTTCGATGCCAAGCGAGGCGCGGTCCTTGACCGCCGCGATCGTCTGCGCGCTGGTCAGCACGACGACCTCGTCTTCGGGTTTCATGAATTCCTTGCCGAGCTGCTCAAAGCGCTGCGCCACGTTCACTGCGTCGCCGACCACGGTAAAGTTGACCCGCCCTGGCGCGCCGATGTTGCCCACCACCACAGGCCCCGAATGCAGGCCAATGCGCATGCGGATAGGCAGCCGTCCGTTCAGCTTGCGCTGCTCGTTGTCCTCGTGGACGGCCTTGGCGATCGCCAACGCCGTGCGGATCGCGGCATCGGCGTGGTCGTCCTGGCGCTGCAGGCCGCCCCATACCGCCATCACGGCGTCGCCAATGTACTTGTCGATCATGCCGTGCTCGCGCTCGATGCAGGCGCCGAGCAGCGCGAAGTGATGGTTGAGCAGCTCGGCCGTATCCTGTTCGGGCAGGTCTTCGGCCTGCGGGGTAAATTCGACGATGTCGGTGAACATCACGGTGACGGGGCGTCGGCGCGAGGTCACTGCATCCTCGCCGAGCTCCATCAGGCGGCGCACCAGGCGGCGCGGCACGTAGGCGCCGAACCATTTCAGGGCGCCCCGGGCGCGGTCGAGGCTGTGGCCCGCATCGTCGATCTCGCGCAGGCGCGAAGGACGGTGCAGCGGGCTCTCGAATTCCAGCCGCTCGATCGCCTCGGCCGCCGAGGTGATGGTGCGGATCGAGCGCGCCATGCTGAAGCCCATGATCAGCGCCAGCACGATGGCCGCGGCGAGCGTGCCGCCGCCCACCATGGCGCCATCGAACAGCCGGTCGAGATCGGCCGTCGCTTCCTCCAGCGGAAAGTACTGCCCGACCGTCCAGGGTCGAGGGCCATAGCCGGACAACGCCTGACGCACGAACACCCAGCGCTTGCCGTCGACCATGACGACGTGGCCGAGTTCGCCCAGCGCGCGGTCGATCTGCAGGCCGCGCAGCGGCGGGTCGAAATAGTGCGCCAGCACCGGATCGTTGACTTCGGTGACGGTCGGCAGCGGCCGGTTCTCGGAGAGATTTAGGCCGCGCGGATCGATCAGGTTGCGGTGCGCCAGCACGTGGTTGCGGTCGACCAGGATGAAGTAGTTGGGATTCTGACCCCTCCCGCCGATCAGGTAGGAAAGATCGCCGACGGCGACCGTGGCGATCAGGCCGCCAACGAAGGCATCGTCGATACGCCGCACCGGCGTGCGCACGTTGAGCAGGGGCTGCCTCAGCTCATTGTTCCAGAACAACTCGCCCCAGAATGTCGAATGCGCGGTCTGAAGCTGCCGGAAGCGCTCCATACCACGGGGAGAGTCGACCAGCGGGATGGTGTCGCGGATCACCATGCCATTGGGCTGGCGCAGCGCGCGATGCAGCTGAAGATCGAGCGAGGCGAACGCGACGGCAGAGACGCCGGGCACCTTGGTCATCATCACCGCCAGCGACTCGCGGACCGCGACCGGCGACTGGATGTCGATGCGACCCGCGGCGAGCAGGGCCGCGACCAGGCCAAGCTGCTCGGTCACCGGGTCGAGGCGGCTCTTCACCGTTGCGACCTGTTCGTCGACCACCCGCTGCGCACGATCGACCAGCAGACGCTCGGCGGTGCCTGTGGCGCCGGCGAGCACCACGATATAGGCCACGCCGGAAATCAGGGCGAGGGAAACGAAGGCCAGTGCCAGCGCCGCAATCAGCGGCAGGCGAACACGGCGCTTCGCCTGCGGCGCGGCAGCGGCAGTGACGGTCATGCCGCCATCATATCGTCATCCGGACTCGGGTGGACCAGTCTCCACCCGGGATTTTGGGCTATTCTGACGCTGGGGCGCGACCGGACAGGCGCGCCCCCGTCGGACCTCAGGCCGCCGCCCGGATAGCGGCCTGCTTGACCTTGCTGTCGACGTGGCCCTCGAACTGCTGGAAGTTCTTCTCGAAGCGCTGGGTCAGATCGCGAGCCATGCTGTCGTAGGCCTTCTTGTCCTTCCAGGTGTTGCGCGGGTTGAGAACGTCCCCCGGAACGTCGGGACAGGCGTTCGGCACCAGCATGCCGAAATTGGGATCCGGCGAGGCAGCGACGGAGACCAGCGTACCGTCGAGTGCAGCGCGCACCATGGCGCGCGTATGGCGGATGGCCATGCGCTCACCGACACCCGCGGCGCCGCCCGACCAGCCGGTATTGACCAGCCAGCACTTCACGTTTTGCCGGGCCATCTTCTCGCCCAGCATCTTGGCGTAGACAGTGGGATGGCGCGGCATGAACGGCGCGCCGAAGCAGGTCGAGAAGGTCGCCTGCGGTTCGGTTACGCCCTTCTCTGTGCCGGCGACACGAGCGGTGTAGCCCGACAGGAAATGATACATCGCCTGCTCGGGGCTGAGCCGCGAGATCGGCGGCAGCACGCCGAACGCATCGGCCGTCAGCATCACGATGTTTTCCGGCGTGCCGGCGATGCCGCTCGCCAGGGTGTTCGGGATGAAGTCGATCGGATAGCAGGCGCGCGTATTCTCGGTGTGCCGGCCGTCATCGAGGTCGAGCGAGCGGGTGTGCGGATCGTGCACCACGTTCTCCAGCACGGTGCCGAAGCGCTCGGTGGTAGCGTAGATCTCGGGCTCGGCCTCGCGGCTGAGCTTGATCACCTTGGCGTAGCAGCCGCCTTCGAAATTGAAGAGGCTGTCCTCGGCCCAGCCATGCTCATCGTCGCCGATCAGGGTACGCGACGGATCCGCCGACAGGGTCGTTTTCCCGGTGCCGCTCAGGCCGAAGAAGATCGCCACATCGCCCTTCGGTCCGACATTGGCCGAGGCATGCATGGGCAGGATGTTCTTCTCGGGCAGCAGGTAGTTCAGGATGGTGAACACCGACTTCTTGATCTCGCCCGCGTACCAGGTGCCGCAGATCGCCACGACCCGGTCGGTGAAGTTCACCAGGACGGCGCAATCGCTCGCAGTGCCGTCGAGCTTCGGGTCGGCCTGGAATCCCGGCAGATTGAGGATGGTGAAGTCGGGCTTGAAGCCTTCGAGTTCTTCCTTCTTCGGGCGCAGGAACATGTTGCGCGCGAAGAGATTGTGCCAGGCCGTCTCGGTGATGACACGCACACCGATGCGGTGCGCTGGATCGGCGCCGCCCCAGCAGTCGCGCACGAACAGGTCGCGGCGCTGGGCATAGGCGATCATGCGATTATAGAGCGCACGGTACTTCTCGGGCGTGATCGGCTTGTTGGTCTTGCCCCAGTCGACGTTGGCGTGGGTGACGCTGTCGTCGACGAAGAACTTGTCGTTGGGCGAGCGGCCGGTATGGATGCCGGTGCGCACGATCAGCGCCCCGCCGTCGGCAACATGTCCCTCACGGCGGCGCACCGCCTCCTCGTAGAGCGCAGCCACCGACAGGTTCCAGTGAACACTGCCGAGGTTCTTCAAGCCGAGGCCATCGAGGCCGATTTTAGGAACGACGAAGCCCGCCTGTGTCACGGCGTTTCTCCCTGCACTTGTTTGGCTGTTAGTTGGCGCGGAATCCCGGGGTTTCCAGAGGTCGTTTCGGAGGACGTTCCAAGACTCGCGAATGTCACACGATGCTGCCGCTTGCTCGTCTAAGCGCTACTGATCCGGGCCGGAAGTGGCAAGGGGTTGCGACATCGCTTCCCATCGATCATGTGGACGATCGTGTGGAAGGGCCTTCGCAGTCGCGAAGAAGATGCCGCGGCGCGGAATCAGTTCGCGCGGGCTTTCGCCACGAGGGACACCAGCACCCCGCGCGCTTCTTCAACGGCGGAAAGCGGCACGTCGAACTCCAGCCGGCCGACGTCTCCCCCCTTCCGCAGATCGATTCCAGCCCGGTCGATGCCGGTCATCTTCCAACCGTCGCCGGTGCGCTTGAGCAGCCGGTGAGCATAGAGCTGGACCGCATCAGCGTGGTCCTCATTCATATGGGCGACGATGCTTTCTTCGGCCTCGGCCAGCCCGGCCAGCGGGGCGCCGCGCAATGCGTCGCGCTCCAGCCAGTGGATCTTCCCGAAGCCGCCGACCAGATGGGCGCGCTCGGGCGTTACGCGATAGAAGCGGAAATCCCTGAAACCGGCATACATCGCCGCATCCGGATGACGGGCGAGAAAGCGCCGCCGGGCTTCGAGGTCGTCAGCCGGCGCGGCGCGGCCGACCAGGGTCACCCGCGGGCCTGTCAGTGGCGCATCGAGGCCGGCCGTGCCGTCAAACAGAAGCGAGACACGCGCGTCGGCCGAGATCGCCTTGCTATGCTCGGCGAGGTCGCTCAGGAGCAGGATCGGCGCCAGGCCATGGTCGAGCGCCACCAGCACGAGGGAGGCATATGGCCACGCCGTCCCATCCCCTCCGGCGTCGGGCAATACCGTCGCCAGGGCCGCCCGATCGAGCCGGCGCAACAGACCGTGAACTGCCGTAGCTGGATCGTCTTTCATGTCCGCGTTCGAAAAAAGCCGCAATTTCTGGGCGCTATCGTTGGCAGATCAGGCGGGGGGCAGCAACCGCCGGGTCGTGCTACCATGAATCAAAGCTGCCAGGAGAAGTGCCGCCGTGCGCAAGAACATCGCCCTCGTCGACGACGACCGCAACATTCTCACTTCCGTGTCGATGCTGCTCGAAGCCGAGGGCTTCCAGGTCAAGACCTACAACGACGGCGCATCCGCGCTCGAGGGCCTCAACCAGGCCCCACCCGATCTCGCCATCTTCGACATCAAGATGCCGCGCATGGACGGCATGGAGTTGTTGAACAAGGTGCGCAAGACGCAGCAGTTCCCGGTGATCTTCCTGACCTCGAAGGACGAGGAGATCGACGAGGTGCTCGGCCTGCGCATGGGCGCCGACGATTTCATCCGAAAGCCGTTCTCCCAGCGCCTGCTGCTCGAGCGCATCCGCGCCGTGCTGCGCCGGGCCGACGCCGGCGGCGCCAAGGGCGAGGCCGCGGCCGAGCGCATCGTGCGCGGCGAACTGATCCTCGATCCCAGCCGCCACCAGTGCACCTGGAAGGGCAAGGAAGTGCATCTCACCGTGACGGAGTTCCTGCTGCTCAAGTCGCTCGCCGAGCGGCCGGGTCACGTCAAGAACCGCGACCAGCTGATGGACGCCGCGTACGGCGAGACGATCTATGTCGACGACCGGACGATCGACAGTCACATCAAGCGTGTGCGCCGCAAGTTCCGCGAAGTCGACGGCGAGTTCGAGCAGATCGAAACGCTCTATGGCATCGGATATCGATACCGCGACGCCTGAGCGCGGTCCGCGCCGTGCCCTCTGGTCGTCGCTGTTATCGGCGCTCGGGCGCCTGATCCCCGTCTTCCGCCGCGCCCCCAGGGCGGCGGCGAACGAATCGCCGTCGCTGCTGCGTCGGCGGCGCAGCACGGGGCGGCGCTATTCGCCGCTGACCCGGCGGATCCTGCTGCTCAACATCGTGCCGGTGGCGCTGTTGGCGCTGGGAGCGGTCTATCTCAGCGACTATGAGGAGGAGCTGATCGACGCCGAACTCGCCTCGCTGCTGGTGCAGGGCGAGATGGTGGCGGCCGGCATCAGCGAGGTCGCCGTCGTCGGCGGCGAGTCCACAGTCAACCGGCTTGACGCTGAAACGGCGCGACAGCTGCTGACCCGGCTGGTGCGCCCGACCGGCGTGCGCGCGCGGCTGTTCAGCGAGACCGGCGAGTTGCTGGCCGATTCGGAATTGCTGACCGAGTCCGGCCGTATCCATTCCGCACCGCTGCCGCCGCCGGAGACTCCGGCTGAGTCGAATGAGCGGCTGGGCGATCATGTCGGCGACTGGATCGCGCGCCAGCTCACGCGCTCGGACCGCTTTCCGAAGTATGTCGAGAAGGTTGGCCCGTCGATCGGCGATTTCCCCGAGGCAGCGAGCGCGCTGCGCGGGTTCAACGCCTCGGCGGTGCGGATCGGCGGCGAAGGCATCCTGCTGCTGAGCGCGGCCGTGCCGATCCAGCGATACAAGCAGGTGCTGGGCGCGCTGATGCTGACCCGCGACAACCGCGCCATCGCGGCCTCCCTGCGCGAGGTGCGCTACGACATGCTGACCATCGCCGTGGCGGCGCTGGGCATCACCGTACTGCTGTCGCTTTATCTCGCTGGCACCATCACCCAGCCGGTGGTGCGGCTGGCGCGCGCCGCCGACGATATCCGGCTGGCCAAGGAAAGCCGGCCTCAGATCCCCGATCTCGGCAAACGCGGCGACGAGATCGGGGATCTGAGCGATGCGTTGCGCTCGATGACCGAGGCGCTGTGGCAACGGCTCAACGCGATCGAGAGCTTCGCCGCCGACGTGGCACACGAACTCAAGAATCCGCTGACCTCGCTTCGGTCCGCGATCGAGGTCGCAGCACGGCCCAGTCTCGAACCCGAGCAGCGCGCCCGGCTTATGACGATCGTGGTCCAGGACATCGAGCGGCTGAACCGGCTGATCTCCGACATTTCCGACGCCTCGCGGCTCGACGCCGAGCTGATGCGCGGCGAAATCAAGCCGGTCAATCTGCGCGACATGCTGACCGACATGGTCAATCACTACGTGGCGTCGCTGGCCCAGAAGCGGAAGGTCGAGGTCGATCTGCGCATCAGCGCCAGCACGCCCTATCTCGCGCACGGCCATGACGGCCGCTACGGCCAGGTGTTCCGCAACGTCATCGACAACGCACTGTCGTTCAGCCCGCCCGACTCGAAGATCGTGGTCGAACTGACCCGCGAACCGCGCAGCGGGCCTTTCGTGATCACGATCGACGACGAGGGGCCGGGTATCCCTGAGGACAATCTCGAGTCCATCTTCCGCCGCTTCTACTCCGAGCGACCGACCGAGCATTTCGGCCAGCATTCGGGGTTGGGGCTCTCGATCTGCCGGCAGATCATGGAGACCTACGGCGGCTCGATCGCGGCGAGCAACCGCAAAGGACCGGACGGACGGGTGCTGGGTGCGCGCTTCACCATCCGCGTGCCAGTCGCCGCAGCCAGATAGAGGCCGGGCCGATGATCGTGCATGCAACGTGCGTGGCGCTCGGTTTCGGCGGGGGCTGGCGGGGGATACTCCTGCGTGGGCCCTCGGGTGCTGGCAAATCCGACCTCGCGCTGCGCGCGATCGAGGCGGGCGGCCGATTGGTTGCCGACGATCAGACCCGTCTGGCGGTCCAGGGAAACGGCAAGGCAAGGCGCCTCGTCGCCGCGCCGCCGCCGGTGCTGGCCGGGCTGGTCGAAGCGCGCGGCCTCGGCATCGTGAAACTCGGCCGTACGCAGCTTCTGGCCCGCGTGCCACTCGGCCTATTGGTCGACCTCGTTCCTTCGACCAAGGTCGAACGCCTGCCCGATCCGGTGCATGAGAAGATCCTGGGAGTCGACCTCCCGGTCGTTGCACTGGCGGCTTTCGAGGCCTCGGCGGTCGCCAAGTTGCGTCTTGCCTTGGCGCAAACCACGCGTTCATGATCGCAGGCGTTGTGGCCATGCCCGACACACCCGACTCCTCGCCCGCCCCTTCCCCCACCAGCCGCGCCGCCGACACGCGCCGGCCGTTTGTGGTGGTGACCGGCATGTCCGGCGCCGGCCGCTCGACGGCGCTGCGGGCGCTCGAAGATTTCGGCTACGTCGCGGTCGACAACCTGCCACTGCCGCTGCTCGCCGACCTGATGCGCTCGACCGCGGGCGCTGCCGGCAAGATGGCAGCCCCGCTCGCCTTCGGCATCGATACGCGCACCTACGATTTCAACGCGCACAAACTGGCGCGCCATATCGCGGAGCTGCGCAAGCGTCCGGACCTCGCGCCGCGCCTGCTCTATCTCGATTGCGACACCGAGACGCTACAGCGCCGCTATACCGAATCGCGGCGGCCGCATCCGCTGGCGCCCGACCGACCGGTCGCCGATGGAATCGCCGACGAGCGACGCATGATCGGCCGTCTGCGCGACGACGCCGACGAGACGATCGACACCTCGACGCTGTCGCCGCACCAGTTCAAGCAGATCCTGCTCGGTCACTTCGGGCTGGGCGCGCAGGCCGGCATGCGCATTGCGGTGATGTCGTTCTCGTTCCGCCGCGGTCTGCCACGCGAGGCCGACCTGGTCTTCGACGTGCGATTCCTGAAGAATCCGCACTACGTGCCCTCGCTCAAGCCGCTGACCGGCCGTGACAGGCCGGTTGCCGACTTCGTCGCGACCGACCCCGACTACAAGCCGTTCATTGACCGGCTGGAGGGCATGATCGGGCCGCTGCTGCCCCGTTTCGATGCCGAGGGCAAGA
>CAWUOG010000101.1:0-8934 GCA_963923875.1 uncultured Alphaproteobacteria bacterium | reverse complement strand
ATCTCGTGGTGCACGGCACGCTGCATCTGTTGGGCTATGATCATGAAACCAGTGAAGCCGACGCCGAGCGCATGGAAGCGCTGGAACGGCGCATTCTGGCAAGAATGGGGATCGCGGATCCCTATTAGTGGGGAGGGACGACATGCGGGTTGGATTTATCGGCATCGGCACGATGGGCGTGGGCATTTCCGCCAACATGAGGAAGGCCGGCTTCGACATGGTCGTGCACGACGCACGTCGTCAGGCGGCCGAGAAGATCTGCGCCGCCGGTGCGACCTGGGCCGACAGCCCCAAGGAAGTCGCGGCCCAATCGGAAATCGTCTTCACGTCGCTGCCCGGACCGCCACAGTTCGACGCCGTCATCAAGGGCGAGAAGGGCCTGCTGGCGGGCATGCAGAAGGGCCAGCCGCTGTTCGACCTCTCGACCAATTCACCGACAGTGATTCGCGGCGTCGAGCCGCTGTTCAAGGAGCGCGGCGCCCATCTGCTCGACAGCCCGGTGAGTGGCGGACCGGCGGGTGCGCATTCGGGCAAGATGGCGATCTGGGTCGGTGGCGACAAAGCGGTCTTCGAGAAGTACCGCCATGTGCTCGACGCCGCCGGCGACCAGGTGGCTTACATCGGTCCGATCGGCTCGGCCTCGGTTGCCAAGCTGGTGCACAATCTCTCGGGCTACATGATCCAGACCGCACTCGCCGAAGCCTTCACCATGGGCGTGAAGGCAGGCGTCGATCCGATCACGCTTTTCCGCGCCGTGCGTAACGGCGTCACCGGACGTCGGCGCACCTTCGACGGTCTCGCCGATCATTTCCTGCCGGACGTTTTCGATCCGCCGAAGTTCCAGCTGAAGCTCGCGCACAAGGACGTCTCGCTTGCGACGCAGGTCGGCAAGGAAGTCGGCGTGCCTATGCGGCTCGCCAACCTGACGCTCGAGGAAATGACCGAGGCGTTGGCCCGCGGCTGGGACGGCCGCGATTCGCGCTCCTCGATGATCCTCCAGAAAGAGCGGGCAGGGGTCACCATCAAGGAAGACCCTGCGGCCATCGCCGCTGTGCTGCGCGAGGGCAGCAACACCTAGAGCATTTCCAACGACTGCTTGCGCCTGGGCGGCGGGAAGGCACGGTCGAGTTCGGCCAGGATCTGCGGCGTGAGCCTTACATCGAGTGCGCCGAGATTTTCCTTCACGCGTTCGGGCGTGGAGGATTTGGGAATGGTGACGACGCCGGGTTGCGCCAGCACCCAGGCGAGACAGAGCTGCGACGGCGTGCAGCCCACTTCCTGCGCGATCTTCTTGATCGTGCTGCTGCCAAGGAGACGGCCCTGGTCGAGCGGCGAATAGGCCATCAGCGGAATCGATCGCTTGCGCATCCACGGCAACAGATCGAAGTCGGGTCCGCGGCGTGACAGACAATAGAGCACCTGGTTGGAGGCGGTGAGGCCCTTGTCGATCCCGGCAGCTTCTTCCATGTCGTCGAGATCGAAATTGCTGACGCCGAAGTCGCCGATCTTTCCATCCTGGCGCAGGCGGAAGAACGCCTCATAGGTTTCCGCGAGTCGCACGCCGCCGCGCCAGTGCAGCAGGTAAAGGTCGATGCGCTCGATACCCATGCGTCCCAGGCTGCGTTCGCAGGCCGCGATCGTTCCGGCCCGGGTCGCGTTGTGCGGATAGACCTTGCTGACGATGAAGGGCCGATCCCTGCGGCCTTTTAAGACGCCGCCGATGATCTCCTCGGCGACGCCGTCTCCGTACATCTCCGCCGTGTCGATCATGGGATAGCCGAGATCGAGTGCGTGGCGGATCGCGTCGGCCTCTTGCTCGCGCATGCGGGAGCTCTCGCCCATCCGCCAAGTGCCTATCCCGAAGCCTGGCATGGCGGCGCCTGAGGGTAACTTGCAGGAACGCATCAAGAACTTCCGTCGTTGCAACCCGGGGTCTTTAGCCTATCTTAAGCTCCATGCCGGACTCCACAGCGCGCGGACCGCAGCCAGGCCTCGAAGGGCCGGCTTCGAAGGGCGAGCAGACGCACCCATCGGCTCCGGCCTCCCCGAACATCGACGTCCCTTCTTCCGGCGGGCTTCTGCGCGCGATCCTGCGTCGCCTGCGCCGCCGCGATAAGAACGAGGCCGTCCGCGAGGCGATCGAGGAACTGATTGAGGAGACGCCGGAGAGCGATACCCCGATCAGCGACGACCAGCGCGTGCTGCTCTCCAATATCCTGAAGCTGCGCGACAAGACCGTGCGCGACGTGATGGTGCCTCGCGTCGATATCGTCGCCATCGCCGCCGACACGCCGCTCGACGAAGTGGTGCGGTTGATCCAGGCCGAAGCGCACTCGCGCTATCCGATCTATCGCGAATCGCTCGACGACGTGATCGGCATGATTCACATCAAGGACGTGCTCGCCTACTGGGGAACGGCCAAGAAGTTCAACCTGCGGGACATATTGCGGCGGGTCGTGTTCGTCGCGCCGACCATGCCGGTGCTCGACATGCTGCTCGACATGCGCCGTCAGCGCACGCACATGGCGCTGGTGGTCGACGAATTCGGCGGCACCGACGGGCTGCTCACCATCGAGGACCTGGTCGAGGAGATCGTCGGCGAGATCGAGGATGAGCACGACGTCGCCCAGCCGCCGACGCTTGCCCGCCGTCACGACGGCACGCTCGACGTCAACGGCCGCACCACGGTCGAACTGCTCGAGAGGGAAATCGGCAATGTCCTGTCGGAGGACGAACGGCGCGAGATCGACACCGTCGGCGGCCTGATTTTCTCACTGCTCGGCCGCATTCCCGAACGTGGCGAAGTCGTGAGCCATCCGTCGGGTGTCGAGTTCGAGATTCTCGATGTCGATCCGCGGCGCATTCGGCGCCTGCGCGTGCGTCCGCCGGTCTCATCGCCGCCGGGCGGGTGAACGTCGTAAAATTCCCGCCATGACGAACGGTTGGCGCGCGATCGGCCTCAGTCTGCTTGCCGGCGCGCTGGCGGCGCTTGCCATGCCGCCGCTTTACTGGCTGCCGCTTGCCATCGTCGGCATCGTGATCTTCGTGTGGCAGTGGGATACTGCCGCGACGCCGCGCCAGGCGCTTCTTCGGGGCTGGGCGTGGGGGCTCGGCCACTTCGCGGTCGGGTCGTATTGGATCGTGGAAGCCTTCTACGTACCGCCGGCCGACTACGGCCCGCTCGGCGTGCCGATCGTTGCCGGGCTCTCGGTCATCCTTGGTTTCTTTCCCGGCATCGCCGCCGGTGCGGCACGCTGGCTGGCCAACCGCTGGCCGCATCTCGCGGGCCGCTATCGCCGGCTGCTGGTTCTGGCGGTGTGCTGGACGGTCGCCGAATGGCTGCGCGGTCACGTTTTCACCGGCTATCCATGGAATCCGCTGGCCCACGTCTGGGCATTTACGACTCCGCTGCTCCAGGGCGCCGCCCTGGTCGGCGTCTATGGGCTGGGAACGCTGAGTTTCATCGTGCTTGCAGCGCCAATCGCGGGCTGGCGCGCCATGATCGCTGCCCTCGTGTTCGTGCTTGCGGCAGGGCAGGCGGGCGATTGGGTGATTGCCGGCTACAGCGGCCCCGAGGGGCCGAGGGTTCGCATCGTGCAACCGAACGTGCCGCAGGCGGTAAAGTGGCTGCCGGCGGGACGCAACGAGCAGATGAAGAGGCTGCTCGACCTCAGTCGCCGCCCCGGCTTCGACCAGCTCGCCGCCGTAGTCTGGCCCGAGACCGCCGTGCCGCTGGTCATCTCGCCGACGTCAACGGCGCTCGCGGTGATGGCATCGGCGGCGCCGCCGGGCGGCTACCTGCTCAGCGGTGCGGCGCGCAACTCTGGCCGCAACGAGGACGGCGTCTGGAATTCGCTGCTGGTGATCAACAACGACGGTCGCATCGTGGCGACTTACGACAAGGTCCATCTGGTACCGCTCGGCGAGTACATTCCCTTCCATCGCCAACTCGCGCCGGTCTCCGGTCTGGTCGGTCGCGGGTCGTTCGAAGAGGGGACTGGTCCCGCCACGCTCGCCTTGCCGGGCCTGCCCGCTGTAGCGCCGATGATCTGCTACGAGGTGATCTTTCCGGGCGCCATCGTCGATTCCAGTCGTCGGCCGCGCTGGCTGGTCAACATCACCAACGATGCGTGGTTCGGTCTGTCGACCGGTCCCTACCAACACCTCGTCAGCGCCCGTCTGCGCGCCGTGGAGGAAGGATTGCCCATGGTCCGGGCCGCCAACACAGGCGTGTCGGCGGTGATCGACTCCTACGGGCGCATCCTGGCGATGCTGGACATGGAGCAGGAGGGGGTGATCGACCACGCCCTTCCGCCGGCGCGTGCTGCCACGCCATACAGCCGCTGGGGAGACTGTACCTTGCTTCTCTTGCTGGCTGCCTTGGCGGGCAGCGCGGTCTTCATGCGGCCCCGTTCTGCAGCGTAGATGCGCTGAAGATTTGCGCGGATTCACTGAGCAATGTTCGGCTTGCTTTGTTCAGGACGCGGGCATATGTCATATGCAGCCATGGCGAGTAGATATGCATTTTTGCACTCCTCTGCAGAAATGCTATCGCACAATCGGAGGGTGAATATGTCGCTCACCTTTTCTACGCGTTGGCGTTAGGCACCGATAAGAAGACCAAGAATCGGAAGGAACAGAGCCATGGCAAGATCTCACCCGGTTGATGTGCACGTCGGCTCCCGGATGCGACAGCGCCGCACACTGCTCGGGATGAGTCAGGAAAAGCTCGGGACGGCGGTCGGCCTCACCTTCCAGCAGATCCAGAAATACGAACGCGGCTCCAACCGTATCGGCTCCAGCCGACTGTTCGAGTTCGCCAAGGTGCTCGACGTTCCGGTGTCCTATTTCTTCGACGAGATGCCGTCGAATGCGCTTGCCGGCCGGCCGATGTCGGGCCGTGGCCGCAAGGGCGGCTTTGGCGAAGCGGCGACGCCGTTCGAGCAGGAGAAGGATCCGCTGATCAAGCGCGAAACGCTGGAACTGGTGCGCGCCTACTACAAGATTCGCGAGAGCCGCGTGCGCAAGCGCATCTTCGAAATGGTCAAGGCCGTGGGCGCGGCGAGCCACGCCGAGGTCCTGGGCGGCCGCAAGGGGCGGTAAAAACTCCTTCTGGGCCCGTTCCGGTATCGGGGCGGGCAAATGGCCGCGATCGGGTCCCATGGAGGGCCTTGATTTCCCCCGACATTTAGAGTTTTTAGCGGCGCGGCATGGCGCTCCGGTCTCCGGAGGCCCTGTCGCCGCGGACGGATTTGGACGACTTGCCACCGCGTCAGCAAAGGCTAAGCCGGACGTGCGGTCCATCCGCCCTGCCCGGAGTCCAGTGACATCTCTCGGGAGGGCAGCTGTGGCGCTCAAGGACTACATCTTCACCAGTGAATCGGTTTCCGAAGGCCATCCGGACAAGGTCTGCGACCAGATCTCGGACGCGATCCTGGACGCCTTCATCGCCAACGACGTCAAGCTCGGCATCGCTGACGAAAGCCACATCAATACGCGCCTGGGCTGCGAGACCCTGGCGACCACCAACAAGATCGTGGTCGCCGGCGAAGGCCGTGCCACCGAGCCGTACATGAAGAAGTTCGGCAAGAACACTATCGTCAATCGCGAGGCGATCACCGAGATCGCGCGCAAGGTGGTGCGCGAAATCGGCTACGACCAGGATGGCTTCTCCTTCCACGGCGCCGACGTCGAGGTGCTGCTGCACGGCCAGTCGCCCGACATCGCAATGGGCGTCAACGCCAAGAAGATGAAGGGCAACCTCGGCGAGCAGGAAGGCGCGGGCGACCAGGGCCTGATGTTCGGCTTCGCCTGCCGCGACTCGGAGGAGTACGAGAAGAACTCCTTCATGCCGGCGCCGATCTATTTCAGCCACAAGATCCTGGAAGTGCTGAGCCAGGCGCGACGCTCGGGCGAACTCCCCGACCTGCAGCCGGATGCCAAGAGCCAGGTGACCGTGCGCTACGTCAACGGCAAGGCAGTCGGCGCGACCAAGGTCGTCGTCTCGACGCAGCACCGCGAAGCCACCGCCAAGGGCAAGAAGTACAACTCCGGCATGATCAAGGAGATGATCGCGGCCCATGTCGCCAAGGCGATGCCGGATGGCTGGATGCCCAAGAAGGCCACCGACTTCTTCGTCAATCCGACCGGCAATTTCGTCGTCGGCGGTCCTGACGGCGACTGCGGCCTGACCGGTCGCAAGATCATCGTCGATACGTATGGCGGCTACGCCCCGCACGGCGGCGGCGCTTTCTCGGGCAAGGATCCGACCAAGGTCGACCGATCGGCTGCCTACGCTGCGCGCTATCTCGCCAAGAACGTGGTGGCCGCGGGCCTCGCCGACCGCTGCCTGATCCAGGTCGCCTACGCAATCGGCGTCGCCGATCCCATGTCGCTGTACGTCAACACCGAGGGCACCGGTAAGGTCGACGAGCGCAAGCTCGAGCGGGTTCTCGCCGACGTGTTCCCGCTGCGTCCGACCAACATTCGCCGCGGCCTGCAGCTCAACAAGCCGATCTACCAGCGCACCGCTGCCTACGGCCATTTTGGCCGCAAGCCCGACCGCGATGGCGGCTTCTCGTGGGAGCGCCTCGACCTGGTGCCCGAGCTGAAGCGGGCGTTCCACGCACGTTGATCTGAGGAAGTTCCCCTAAGCATTTGATTTAAGGGGAGATTCCTGTAGTCTGTTGGGCGGCGGCATGGTTGCCGTCCAACAGACAAGCGATGGCCCCGGCCCCTCTCGAAAACGGCGGTCTCGGCGGCGAGCAGGACAGCTCCGCACGCCCTATCGACACGCTCATGCGGGCGCTGCTTTACGTTGCCCAGCAGATCGGCCGTCCCGTGGGCGAGGCCGATGTCCGGCGCCTTGCCGCACTTCCCGAGGGCAATCTCGACGAGCAGGGTTTCATGGCGGCCGGTCAGCGACTCGGCCTGCAGGCCAGTATCCTCGACCTGCGCGCGGCAAGTCTCGTCGATCTGCCGACACCCTTCGCCGTCAGCGCCCTCGACGGACCGGTCCACGTGGTGTTGTCGCACGATGCCGGATATTGGGCGGTGCTCGACGTCATCACAGGCCGCACGGCCCGCCTCGGCGATGCCGAGGTCAGGGAGCTCGGCGAACGCGTGCTGGTGCTGCGTGCGCCACCCCGGGAAGCGCCCGCGGTCGACTGGTACGCGCCGTTCTGGACTCGGGTGCGACCGGTCGTGCTGCGCCTGGCGGCGGCGTCACTGTTCATCAATCTTCTCGCGCTCGCGACGCCGCTCTTCATGATGCTGGCGATCAATCGCGTGATCGGGCAGGGGACGCCGCAGGGCGTGACGTCGCTGATGCTGGCGCTGGCCGCCGGCATGCTGCTGACCTACGCCCTCGACTTCGCGCTGCGCGTGGCGCGCGGCTGGCTCGCGGCGCGCACCGGCGCGCGGCTCGACATAGTGATGAGTGGCGAGGTCGTGCATCATCTCGTGCAGCTTCCGTATCGCCATTTCGAACGTACGCCGTCGGGCGTGATCGCCGAGCGCCTGCGTCAGCTCGACGTGCTACGCGGCTTCTTCACCGGCCATATGCCGGTGTTGGCGATCGATCTCTGCTTCGTCGCGCTATTCCTTGTCGCCACTTTCATGGTCAGCGTCACTCTGGGCATGGTCACGCTGCTGGCCGTGCCGGTCCTGGTCGGCGTGTCGCTGGCCGGTCATCGCGCGCAACGGCGACTGGCCGACGAGACCTTTCAGGCCCTGGCGGCCAAGAGCTCGACTTTGACCGAGACCGTGGCAAATGCCGGCACCATCAAGGCCCTGGGGCTGGAGGCCGAAGTCGAGAAGCGTTGGCAGGCGCGGGCTGAGCAGGCCGCCCTCGCGGGCTTCAAGGTCAATCATCTCGCCAACATTGCCGCCAGTGCCTCGGGCTCTCTACAGCTGGTGGCATCGCTGGCGTTGATCGTGGTCGGCACGCACGAGATCGAGGCCAATCACCTGACGATCGGCGGACTGATCGCGGCCAACATGCTGGCGATCCGCGCGTTGCAGCCGATGCGCCAGCTGGCCGGCGCCTGGCACCAGTTGCAGGCAGTCGGCGACGCGTTCAAGCGCATCGACGGACTGATGCGCGAAGCGGTCGAGGTGCAACCGGGTACGCTGGCGCCGATGCCGCCGCTGGCCGGCGATATCCGCCTCGAACGTGTGTCCTATCGCGTCGAAGATCGCGCGCCGGCCGTGCTCGACGGCGCCGACCTGACGATCGAGGCCGGCGAGGTGCTGGGCATCGTGGGACCCTCAGGCTCAGGCAAGACCACGATCGCAAACCTGATCCAGGGGCTGTTCCGGCCAACAGCCGGCCGGATTCTGGTCGACGGCACCGACATCGCCCACGTACCGCCGTCGCAGTTGCGTGCCCAGATCGGCACCGTGCCGCAGGACGTCCAGCTCTTCGCCGGCACGGTCCGCGAGAACATCGCGATAGGCGTGGCCGACAAGGACCCGGGACGGGTGGTTGCGGTCGCGAAGTTCGTGGGCGCGCACGGCTTCATCCAACGCCTGCCCCAGGGCTACAATACGGTCCTTGCGGAGCGCGGCGGGGGACTGTCCGCCGGCCAGCGTCAATTGATCAGCATCGCGCGTGCCCTGATCCGCAATCCGCGTATCCTGATCCTGGACGAGGCGACCAGTGCGCTGGATCCCGCGACCGAGGAAGAACTGCTGCGTCAGCTCAAGACGACGACGCGCGGTCGCACCGTGATCATGATCACCCATCGACTGGCGCCGCTGGCGATCGCCGACAGGGTCGCGCTGGTCATGGATGGACGGATCGAGCGGATCGGCCCGCCGACCGAGATTCTGGCCTACGCGCGGATCCGCATGGCCGAGGCGTCCCGGCGCGAGGGCCGCTAGGACCCGGCGTCAGCCAATCTCGACGAAGTCGGGATCTTCCAGCCGCGCGAG
>CAWUOG010000100.1:0-8939 GCA_963923875.1 uncultured Alphaproteobacteria bacterium | reverse complement strand
CCGTGTGCACGCCCACTTCCTCGCCGCCGCGCAGGGTGGCGAAGCCGATCTCGCCCGTCGGCCGCGCCCCGGTATGGCCGTCGCGCGACTTGCGCCAGACCTTCTCCAGCTCGACCTTGCGGCCGGCGGCGGCAGCCTTGCCGAGCGCCAGGGCGGTGCCCGACGGCGCGTCGATCTTGTGGCGATGGTGCATCTCCAGCACCTCGATGTCGTAGGCGGGGTCGAGCATGGCCGCCGTCTTCTCGACCAGCGACAGCAGCACGTTGACGCCGACCGCCATGTTGGCGGCCCACAGGATCGGCACATTCTTCGCTGCGGCGTGGATCTCGGCCGATTGCTCGGGGCTGAGACCGGTGGTGCCGATCACCATGGCGACGCCCTTGTCGGCCGCGACCCTGGCGTGCGCGACGGTGGCGGCGGGCACGGTGAAGTCGATCACGGCCTCGGCCGCGCCGATCGCCTGCGCGGCATCGGCGACGATTTTCACGCCCTTCGCCGCTTCTGTGCCGAGCTGGTTGCTGCCCGGACCTTCGAGGGCGGCGGCAAGGCTCGCACCCTCGGTGCGGGCAATCTCGCGGATCAGCATCTGGCCCATGCGGCCGGCGGCGCCGGCAACGGCGATCTTCATTGGCGTCCCTCTTTCAACAGTCGGCTCATGCTAGCGTGCCGACGAGGAGACGGCACATGCTCTTTATGGTGGTCGAGAAGTTCAAGAACCAGGACGGCAAGGCGGTGTATCGCAAGCTGCAGAAGGGCCGCGGCCTGCCCGACGGGCTGAAGTTCGTGGCGAGCTACGTGACGGCCGATCTGGGCCGCTGCTTCCAGCTCATGGAGACCGACGACATCACATTGTTCCAGAAGTGGATCGCGGACTGGCAGGAGGTCGTCGAGTTCGAGGTCGTGCCGGTCGTCGAGGGCAAGACCACGCGCGCGGCATTGGAACCTCTACTCTGATGGCGAAGCTCGGCGGCACCCAGGGCTACAGTCAGGAAGCGCCCACTCTCCTGCGGACCTACGAATCGATTACATTCGAACAGTCGCAGGGCCGTGTGCTGCCGCTCCTGCCGAAGCCGCCGTGCCGAGTGCTCGAAATCGGTGCCGGCACAGGCCGCGACGCGGCGGGTTTCGCCCGGCTGGGCTACGAGGTGGTGGCCGCCGAGCCGACCGACGAGATGCGCGAGGGCGCGAAGAAGCTCCATGCCGACGTCGCGGTCGAATGGCTGGACGATGGCCTGCCGGATCTGACTGTGTTGCGCGGCCGGAAGGACCGCTTCGACATCGTCATGATGACTGCGGTCTGGATGCATCTCGACGAAGCGGAGAGGCGTCGCGGCATGCCGAATGTCGCCGAGCTGGCGCGGCCCGGCGGCGTGGTGTCGATGACCTTGCGCTACGGACCGGTGCCGGAGGGGCGGCGCATGTTCGAGGTCTCCACCGGCGAGACGATTGCGCTGGCCCGGGAGTCCGGGCTCGCCGTGATACTGGACGAGATCGAGCCGACGCATTTGAAGCGCGTCAAACCGGTCACCTGGAAGCGGCTGGTCTTTCGCCGCCTTTGATCAGGTCCAGGGGTTCTCGACCTTGGGCCAGAACGGCGTCTTGCGCTTGGTGTAGGGCTTGCGCGTGACGTCGGGATCCGCACCGCCCGGCGTGGCGACGTAGAGGATCTCCTTCGCCAGTCCGACGAAGCCGTTATAGAAGTGCTGCGCGCTCTTCACGATCACCACGCGATAGTCGGCGGGCTCGGCGCCGACGGCGCGGAACGCATCGGCGTGGAACGTCTGGTTGCGCCGCGTGCAGATCGCCACGTCGACATGTTCCGACGACAGCAGCGCCATGTTGCCGAGTGGCGACATCACCGGCCCGTAGGGCTGGAAGACGTCGCGGGCGATCTTCTTCACCGTGACGTCGAGATCGACCGGTTCGCCGCTGACGCTGCCCGACTTGCCGCCCAGCCGCATGCGCAGCCGCGCGCCTTCGCCCGCCTCCTCGGCGATCTGGAACGCCATCGGATCCCACATCACGCCGAACAGCGCCGGCCCGATCTGCTTGTCGACCAGCGCCTGCAGCAGGAAAGTCGAATCGCCCGGCGCGCCCGAGCCCGGGTTGTCGGCGCGATCGGCCAGCACCAGCGGGCCCTGGTTGTGTGAGGCGGCGCGGTCCATCGCTTCGGCGACATTCAGATACCTCGTCGCGTAGCGGTCGCGGTTGGCCCACAGCTCTTCGGCCAGTTGCTTGGCGAGTTTCTCGGCTTTCCCCTTGTCGCCGTCGGCCACCACCAGGGTGCGCGTGCCGACGTCTTCGACGTCGGCGAACGAGAAGCCGTGGCTCAGCGACACCGACAGGATGCCGTCCTTGCCCTCCAGCGACTTCATGCGCACCACGAACTCGCTGATCGGCGGCACCGAGGTGCGGTACTGCGCGATCATGCGGCAATCGTAGCGCGCCATCACGGGGCGCACCTTGCCGTCGACCGTGTCGGCGATGATCGCGAACAGTTCGGCCGCACGCTCCATCGTGTCGGTGTGCGGGTATTCCTTGTAGCCGACCAGCACGTCGGCGCTGTCGAGCATCAGCTGCGAGAGATGGCAATGCAGATCGAACTCGGCGCCGATCGCGACCTTGGGTCCGACGATCGCGCGAATGCGCTGGAGCAGGTCGCCTTCGCAATCGTCGTAACCGTCGGCGACCATGGCGCCATGCACGTTGATCAACACGGCGTCGAGCGGCATTGCGGCCTTCACCCCGGCGAGGATCTCGTCACGGAAGCCCTCGTACACCGAGCGCACGGTGGTTCCCGAAGGGGCGGCGAAGGTGCTCAGCCCTTCGATCACGGTCCAGCCCTTCTTCTCGGCTTCCTTGCGCCAGGTATGGACGGGCGCGGTGAAGTTGGTCGGCTTGTGCTTCGTGGCGTCGCCGCGAAAGATGCCGTGCTCCTGATAGCCGCGCAGGCCGGTCGGGAAGGGCACGAACTGGTTGGTCTCGGTGCCGAGCGCACCGATGTAAACGCGCTTGCTCAAACGACTACTCCCGGACGGAATGACAGCCCGCGACATGATCGTCGACCATGCCGGAGGCCTGCATGAAGGCGTAGCAGATGGTCGAGCCCACGAACTTGAAGCCGGCCTTCTGCAGCGCCTTGGACATGGCGTCACTTTCCGGCGTGCGCGCCGGCACGTCCTTCAGGGTCTTCGGCCGGTTCTTCTTCGGCTTGCCGCCGACGAAGCTCCACAGGAACTTCGAAAATCCGCGGGGGCCGTCGCGCTCGATGATGGCGAGGTAGGCCCTGGCGTTGCCGACGCTCGCCTCGATCTTGCCCCTGTGGCGAATGATGCCCGGATCCTCGAGCAGCTTCTCGAGCTTGGCCGGGCTGTAGCGCGCGATCTTCTTCGGGTCGAACCCGTCATAGACCTTGCGGTAGTGCTCCCGCTTGCGCAGCACCGTGATCCAGCTCAGGCCGGCCTGGCAGCCTTCCAGGGTCAGCAACTCGAACAGGGCCCGGTCATCCTTGAGCGGACGTCCCCACTCCCTGTCATGGTATTTTTGGTAGAGCGGGTCTTCCGAAACCCAGCCGCATCGCGCTTTGCCGTCGGCGCCGCTGACCTTATCGTGTTTCCAAACCATGTGAGGAAACTAAATGCCCAAGGTTCCCGGCGATCTCAAGGTCTGCATCTTCGACGTCTTCGGCACGGTGGTGGATTGGCGCGGCAGCCTGATCGAGGATCTGCCCAAGCTCGGCAAGAAGTACGGCCTCGACACCGACTGGACGAGCTTCGCCGACGATTGGCGCGGCCTTTACCAGCCGCAGATGCACCGCGTGCGCAAAGGTGAGCTGCCCTGGACGCGCATCGACGACCTCCACAAGGAGGCGTTCGAGATGCTGCTCAAGAAGCGCGGCCTGAAGCACCCCGGTGAGGAAGGCTCATGGGAGTTCACCCATCTCTGGCACAAGCTCAGGCCGTGGCCGGATTCGGTCGAGGGCATCGGCATGCTGAAGAAGAAGTTCGTCGTGGCGACGCTCTCCAACGGCAACGTCGCGCTGCTGATCAACATGGCCAAGAATGGCGGCATCCCCTGGGATCACTGTTTCTCCGGCGAAACATTCAGGCACTACAAGCCCGATCCCGAGAGCTATCTCGGCGTGGTCGACAGCATGTATCTGAAGCCGCATCAGGTGATGCTGTGCGCCGCCCATAACGGCGATCTCGCGGCGGCACAGAAGTGCGGCCTGTCGACCGGCTTCGTGATCCGTCCCACCGAGCACGGCCCGGGGCAGAAGATCGACCTGAAGCCGACCGGCGACTGGAACGCCGTCGGCAACAACATGATCGAGCTGGCGAAGGCGATCGGGGCCTAGACTCCGATCGTCGTCAGGTCCTGGAACCAGTGCTGCGCCTGCACGTACGACTTGATCTTGGGTGACAGTGCATGCGGGTTGGTGTCGTGCACCACCCAGATCAGGACGGCGTCGTCGACCACCTTCTCGTGGACCTTGGCGATCAGGGCGTCCTGCGTAGTCGGATCGAAGGTCGCCAGCGCCTCGTCGATCAGCTTGTCGACCTCGGGATTGGCGTAGCAGCTCCAGTTGACGCCGACCGGCGCGGCCTGGTTGGAGTGGAAGAAGCGTGTGAAGGCATAGAGCGGATCGGCCGTCACGTAGGCGATGTTGTTGGCAGTGACGTCCTTGTTCATGTCGGCCTTGGCGCCGGCGCGCCACGCGGTGTAGAGCGCCTCCAGCTCGACCACGCGGAACTCGACGTCGATAAAGGCCTCCTTGAACATCTCCTGGATCGCCTCGTTCATCGGCAGCGACAACATCTGGCCGGTGCCGCCCGAGGCCACGACGAACTTGGTCTTGAGCGGCTGGGTCTTGCTGAAACCCGCGTCGCTCATCTGTTTGCGGGCGGCGTCGGGCGCGTATTTCAGTTCGAAGGTCGGCTTGCCGAACCACGGGCTGGTCTTGTCGACCTGCCCGAAGGCCGGCTGGGCGAGACCGCCCAGGAGCTTCACGATGGCGTCGCGGTCGATCGCGAGGTTGGCCGCCCTGCGCAACCGCACGTCGACCCAGGGTGAGCCCGGCAGCACCGACGGGTGGTAGTTCCAGACGTGTGGCGTGACGTTTTGCACGATCCTCATGCCGCCCTTCTGCAGGCGATCGACGGCGTCCGGCGGCGGCGTTTCGATGAGGTCGACCGAGCCCGACAACAGGGCCGCGGTGCGTGTCGCTGCCTCGGGCGCCACGACCAGGATCAAGCGATCGGTCTTGGGAATGCGCTTGGGATTCCAGTATGCCTCGTTCTTGACCAGCTCGGCGCGCTCACGCGGCACCAGGCGGGCGAGTTTGAACGGTCCGGTGCCCGACGGCTCGGAGGCGAACTTGTTCCAGTCCTTGTCGAGTTTCTCCCACTGCGTCGGGCTCGAGATCAGGAACCACAGCATCTGATAGGGGAAGAGCGCGTCGACCGTCTTAGTCTTCACCTCGACCGTCATGTCGTCGATCTTCTTATAGCTCGCGACCGACGGCAGGCGCGGACGGACCTGCGAGGCCTGGCGCTGGTCGAACTGCGGGCACTTCGTGTCGAACACCTTGTCGAAGTTCCAGATCACGGCGTCGGCGGTGAAGGCCGAGCCATCGTGAAACTTCACGCCGGGCCTGAGCTTGAAGGTCCACAGCGTCTTGTCTACGTCGCCGACCTTCCATTCGGTGGCCAAGCCAGGGATCAGCTTGCCCGTCCTGTCGGAGATGTCCATCTCCCAGGCGATCAGCGGGTCGTAGATCGTATGGCCGGTGAATTTGTAGGCACCCGCGCCGCGATCCGGCTGGCCAGTGGTGAGCGGCACGTCCGCCATCGAGATGCCGAAGCGCACCACCTTTTCCTGGGCCAGGGCCGGTACCGGTAGCGCTGCGAGCGCGCCGGCACCGACAACAACGGAACGACGGGTGAGCTTCATCGAGGACTCCTGTCAGAGTTTCGGTCTGTTCCGGCGCCACGGAGTGACGCGTTCGTAGGCCGCACCGGCGGCGAAGACGCTGGCCTCGTCGAAGGCGCGGCCGGCGAGCTGGAAGGACAGCGGGAAGCCATCGCTGCCGAAGCCGCAGCACACGGTCAGGGCCGGCTGGCCGGTGACGTTGAACGGCATGGTGAGCGAGGGCTTGCCGAGGAAGTGGAAGATCGCCTGCGGCTCCTCGAAGGTCTCGGGCGCACCCCAATGATTGGCCGTCATCACCAGGTCGTAGCCGCGCATGGCGGCGCGCGTGTCGAGCGTGAGCTGGCGGCGGAAGCGCAGGGCGGACAGATATTGCTCGGCGCTGATGAAGGCGCCGAGCTGGAAGCGCCGGCGCGTCGTGTAGCCGAACTTTTCCGGCGTCGCGATCACATCCTGGCGGTGGATCGCGTGCGCCTCGGTCGTGATGATGACACGCCCGCAGATGTGATAGTCGCGGATATCGGGGAAAGCGACCTCGTCGACGGTCGCGCCGAGGTCCTTCAGCACCCGCACCGCCTCGTCGATGCCGTTCTTCATGTCGGGCGTGACGGTCGCCACATCGCTCTCGTGCCAGCCTCGCGCCAGCGCGATACGCATGCCCTTGATCGGCCGATCGCAGGCCGCGCCGTAGTCGACCTTCGGCGCCCTGGCCGAACCCTGGTCGTTGGGATCGTGACCGGCCAGCACGTCGAGCATCAGCGCGCAGTCCTCGACAGTCCAGGCGAGCGGGCCCGCCGTGTCGAGGCTGAAGGCCAGCGGGAAGATTCCGCATCGGCTGACCAGCCCGTAGGTCGGCTTAATGCCGGCAGTGGCGCAGTAGCCTGCGGGATTGCGGATCGATCCGCCGGTGTCGGATCCCATCGCACCCATGCAGAGGTGCGCCGCAACCGCCGCGCCCGAGCCGCTCGAGGACCCGCCGGGCTGGTACCTGGTATTCCACGGATTGAGCACTGGCGGGAAGGGCTGGTCCGGCGTCATCGCGCCGTTGGCGAATTCGTGCGTGCCGACCTTGCCGAGGATGATCGCACCCGCGTCCTTCAGCCGCCGCACCGTCTCGGCGTCGATCGCCGGCACATAGTCCTTCTTGAGGTGCGAGTGGCCGGTCGTGGGAACGCCGGCGGTCTCGTAGATGTCCTTCAGCGCGATCGGGATGCCGTGCATGGGGCCGCGTCGCACGCCGCCCTTCATTTCCATGTCCGCCTGCCGCGCGGCATTGTGCGCCAGATCGCTCGTCACGGTGATGTAACTCGCGATCTTGCGATCGACGGCGTCTATGCGCTTCAGGAAGGCATTGGTGAGTTCGGAGGCACTGATGTCGCCGCGCGCCATCAATCGGCCTGCCTCGGCGATGCCGAGAAGAGTGAGATCGGTCATGGCCCGGCCTATTCGTCGGCGCGGAAAACATGAGGCGGCTCGGCGGCCCACGCCCAGCGTTGGGGGATGCGCTGCATCAGTTCGATCAATCCGACGTAGCCCTTGTGCAGGTGTCCGATGTCTTCCTCGGTCAGCGTGAGTCCGGTCAGCGCCGCGCGCGCGCGGAACTCATCGAGTGTTGGCGGTGTCTTGTTGGGCGACGACATTCTCTTCTCCCCCGTTGAAGGCGCCATGCAATCAACATGCCGCCAATGCGGCAAGCGCCTTGGCTTGGCGCTTGCATGGCGGACTCCCGAACAGGGAGTATTTGATGTTCAAGCGCCTGAATGCAGTGGCTGCCGGTCTCGGTCTCTTGGCGTTGTCCGCCGCGCCTGCCTTTTCACAGGGCACTCTGCGCATCGGCATGACCGCTGCCGACATCCCGCAAACCACGGGACAGCCCGATCAGGGGTTCGAGGGTTATCGATTTGCCGGCTACACGATCTACGACGGTCTCGTGAACTGGGACCTGTCGAAGGCCGACGCTCTCGCCGACATCAAGCCCGGCCTCGCTACCGAATGGTCGGCGGTCGAGGGCGACGGCAAGCGCTGGATCTTCAAGCTGCGCCAGGGCGTGAAGTTCCACGACGGTACCGACTTCGACGCCGACGTCGTGGTCTGGAATCTCGAGAAGATCCTCAATGACAAGTCGCCGCAATTCGATCCCAAGCAGGCGGCGCAGGCGCGCGGCCGCGTGCCGACGCTGGTCGGCTGGAAGGCGATCGACAAGTACACGGTCGAACTGACCACGCGCGTGGTCAATGCGCTGTTCCCCTACGACATGTCCTACGTCTTCTACTCGAGCCCCACGCAGTGGGAGAAGCTCGGCAAGGATTGGGTGAAGTACGGCCTCAATCCGGTCGGTACCGGTCCGTTCAAGGTCGATCGTGTCGTGCCGCGCGAGCGGATGGAACTCAGCCGCTTCGACGGCTACTGGGACAAGGCGCGCGTGCCGAAGCTCGACAAGGTGCTGCTGTTCCCGATGCCGGAAGCGGCGACGCGCACGGCCGCATTGCTCGCAGGCCAGGTCGACTGGATCGAAGTGCCCGCGCCAGATGCCATTCCCCGCCTCAAGCAGGGCGGCATGAGCATCGTCACCAACAAGTACCCGCACAACTGGGCCTATCAGCCCAGCATGGTCGAAGGCTCCCCCTGGACCGATATACGCGTGCGCAAGGCGGCCAACCTCGCGATCGATCGCGCCGGCATCAAGAAACTGGTTGGCGACATGATGATCGAAGGCAAGGGCGCGGTGTATCCGGGCCATCCCTGGTTCGGTTCGCCGTCGTTCGACATCAAGTACGACCCGGCGGAGGCAAAGAAGCTCCTGGCCGAGGCCGGCTACAGCGCCACCAAGAAGCCCAAGATCAAGATCGCCATCTCGACCTCGGGTTCGGGCCAGATGCTGCCGCTGCCGATGAACGAGTACGTGCAGGAAAACCTCAATGCAGTCGGCTTCGACTGCACTTTCGAGGTGATGGAATGGAACGCGCTGGTCACGTTCGGCTTCCAGCCGGTGACCGGCGATGCCTCGACCA
>CAWUOG010000099.1:0-8944 GCA_963923875.1 uncultured Alphaproteobacteria bacterium | reverse complement strand
GCCTCGCGCGCGGCCTTGGCGACGAACCAGGTGTTGATGCCGTCGGTGGTCGGCAGATCCATCGCATCGAGGAACGCCGGCAGATCGCGGTCGAACTCCGCGCGCGTCACGCGGCGCACGATATGACGGGCGCCGTAGCGGGCCGCGACCTCGGCGGCGAGCGGCGCCTCGTCCTGGGCCTGGCCCTCGAACTCGTCGAAGGCGAGCGTGACGGCAACCGTGTCGCGCACGCCGATCTCGGCCATGGTGCCGAGCAGCGCACCGGAATCGAGTCCGGCCGACAGGAAGACCGCGACCGGCACGTCGGCCACCAGATGGTGACGCACCGAATCGTGCACGGCGGCGCGCAAGGCTTCGCGCGCACGTCCGGGATCGATGCTGCCCGCCGTTCTCGCCGCTTCGGCCCGCCGCGCCAGTGCGGCCGCGACGTCATAGAAGGGCATCGGCTCGTGCGGCCCGCTGGCGTCGACCACGACGGTCGCGCCGGCCGGCACAGCACGGATGTTGCGCCACACGGTGAACGGCTCGGGCACGCTGCCGAACAGATGGAAGCCGACGATGCCCGCGGGATCGGGCTCGTCCGTCACGGCGCCGCTCGCCAGCAGGGCCTTGGCCTGCGAGGCGAAGCGCAGAGTCCAGCCGTCGTCGGCGTAGTAGAGCGGCTTGATGCCGAGCGGATCGCGCGCCAGCAGCATCCGCTTGCGGCGGGCGTCCCACAATCCGAACGCGAACATGCCGCGCAACGCCTCGACCATGGCGTCGCCGCGCTCTTCGTAGAGCTGCAGCATGACTTCGGTGTCGGAGTCGGAACGGAAGACACGTCCCTTGGCCTCGAGCTCGGCCTTGAGCTCACGGTAGTTGTAGATCTCGCCGTTGAAGGTGATCGAGATCTGCCCGTCGACGCTGTGCATCGGCTGCGCACCGCGCTCCGACAGATCGATGATGGCGAGCCGCCGGTGGGTGAAGCCGACCCTGCTGTCGCTCGAGATCCAGTCGCCGCTGCCGTCGGGCCCGCGCGCGGCCATGCGCAGGTTCATGCGCGCGAGCTCGGCCGCCGAGGCGCGCGGCGCGACGTCGAGATAGGCGTAGAGGCCGGCTATTCCGCACATGGTGAAAGAGGACGCTCAGACCGCGATGCGTTCGGCGCGCGCAAATTCAGCGCGCACCGGTTCCGCCGATGACGACGGCGAAGGTACGCAGGAAGATAATGAGATCGAGCCACAGGGAGCAGTGCTTCAGGTAGTAAAGATCATATTCGAGTTTGGAGCGCATTTGGTCGGCACCGTGCGCGTAGCCCTGGTTGATCTGGGCCCAGCCCGTGACGCCGGGGCGCACGATGCCGCGCAACGCGAAGTGCGGGATGTCGCGGACATACTGGAGGTCGAGGGTCAGCGCCTCGGGGCGCGGACCGACCCAGCTCATGTCGCCACGCAGGATATTGAAGAGCTGCGGCAGCTCGTCGAGCCGGGAGCGGCGCAGGAAAGAACCGACCCGGGTGATCCGGGGATCGGCCGTCGCCGTGAAGCTCGGCCCCTGCGAGCCGTGATACATGGTGCGGAACTTGTACATGCGGAAGACCCGCCCGCGACGTCCGACGCGCTCCTGCACGAACAGGATCGGGCCCGCACTGTCGATGCGTACCATCAGGGCGACCAGGGCCAGAATGGGCAAAAGCAGCGGCAGCAGCAGCAAGGTAAACAGCAGCTCGATGCCGCGGCGGATCACGAGATACTGGCGCGACGGCAGCAGCGCACCGAATTCGTTGGGCGTCAGCCCGCCGAGCGGCGTGCGTCCCGTAAGGCTCTCCAGGATGTATCGCCGGTCGAGCACCGGCACGCCCGAGATCGCGGCATTGGCCAGGGCCGACACCTGACTTTCGTTGAGGTCGGCATCGAGGTCGGCCACGATCGCATCGACGCGGAGCCCGCTCCTGGCGACGTCGTCGAAGTCGAGCCAGCGCGAGGTGCGGACCTCGGGCATCGAGCCGATCAGCCCGGACGGAATGACGGCATAGTTGCGCGTCAGGTAACGCGCGCGGAGCTGGGCCACGAAGGCCATCCACAGCACGGCGAGCAGGCCGGATCCGAACAGCTGAATGCGCGAGTAGTCGGAGCGCAACAGCAGCAGCAATACGGCGATCGTCGAATAGGCGATCGCGGCGACCGGCGCGACGTAGCCGATGTTGCCTTGCAGGGTGACGCGCGGGAAGGCGTCGAGGCGTCGGCCGCAGTACCAGACAATGCTGTAGGCCGCAGCGGTCGACAGGATGGTCTGCTCGGCCGGACCGAACCCCTTCTGGAACGGATCGCCGGTCGCGTAGATCGGAATCGGCAGGACGACACAGAACAGGAAACCGCCCAGCGCATCGATCCAGGTCTCGATGAAGCGCTGCGGCGCTGACCGGATCGTGGACGCCCGACCGCGCGCCGATTGTGCCGGCGTCGGCTCAGCGTCCACGGGAATCGCGCTCGGCACGGTCTCAGTCCTCCCGACGATACGGCAGCATACTACGTCGCAAACCGGACCGGCTTGCCGGCAGCAGCGAGAGAGGTCGCCTGCCGTTCCACGCCGACGTGGCCGGCAGGCCTATTATTACACTTGAAATGAATATAGTTTAAGAACACGACCTTCGTAAAGTATTCTCTGAACTCGTCGTCAAATCCTTCAGTCGGACCGCGCAAAAGCCCTCGCCCAGCCCATGCCGAGCATCGCGCTGACAATGAAGCCTATGGCGGGAATCTGCAGGCTGAAATCGACCAGGGAATGGAAGGTCGCCACGGCCGTGACGCCGAACGCCCCCACCACCAGATAGCGCAGCCGGTCGTTCGCCGCCGCGCCGCGCAGGCAAACCCACCACGGCACAAGCAGAATCAACCAGGTGACAAGGCCGACGGGAATGCCCAGCTCGTCCAGCGCCTCGTACGGCGTCGAGTGCGCGCGGTCGTTGAAGATGAGGTCCCCCTCGGGCTGGTTGAACGTATAGGCGTCGCCATAGGTGCCCATGCCCCAGCCGACCAGCGGCGCCTTGCGCAGCAGGTCCAGCGAGACCGACCAGATCTGGAAGCGGTCGTAGCTCTGAATGTCGCGGAACGAGGCGTACTTGCGCAGCAATGCGCCGCCCGCGATCAGCCCGACCACCAGCGCGATCACCGTGCCGATGATGATCATGCGGCGGACCGTTCCGCGACGCCGCGGACGGCCGCGCATCATCAGCACGATCACGGCCAGCACGGCCGCGACCGTGGCGACGAAGCCCGCTCGCGAGCCCGACATCAGGATGCCGCCGAGGCAGACCAGGATGGTCGCGAGCAAAGCCAGCCGCGTTCCCGTCACCCAGGCGACGAGCGGCGATGTATCCTCCTCGCCATCGTCCTCACCGCCCTCCTGGCCCTCGACGCTGGCAGGCCGGGCGCCGAACAGCAGGGCGACCGCGGCGACAAGCCCCATGCCGAGGAAACAGGCGAAATTGTTGCTGCCGACGAAGGTGCCGGACATCAGGCAGCGGTCGAGGTTGGGCACGTAGGGTGGCGGCTTTTTGATGAAGTTGCCGACGAAGCAGCTGTGCCAGGCCTGCTGCATGTAGAAGCCGTAGGCGACCACGATGATCGCGCTGACCAGCAGGGCGTAGAGCAGCAGGCGCGCACCGGCTTCATCGCGGCACAGACTGCGGCCCACCAGGAAGAACAGAGCGCAACCGAAGCACTTCAGCAGCGTATAGAACGTGAGATCGGCGGACAGGGTCGGGATGGTCGCGCGTACGTCGCTCAGAACGCTCCTCACCAGTTCATAGGCGGGCGCACTTGCCGGGTTGGGCAGCAGCGGGAGCATCTGCAGGACGGCAAACAGCACCATGACCGCGAAGCTGCCGATCAGCAGAGCCATGGGGCGGCGCTCGACATCCTTCAGCCCGAAACTGTCGCTCGCGGTTCCCATCCCCAGCGCGCAGAGCACGGCGATCACCGCGACGGCCATCACCTGCGGGCTCCAGGCCCAATCGCGATTGCCGCCCATCGGGATCGGTGCGGCGATGATCAGCGCGAGAAAAAGGAAGAGCAGGAGCCCGCCCGCCGGGCCGCCGAACATCCCGCCGTCGCGCCCGTGTCGCGAGCGATGACGATGGTGGCGATGGCGCCCGGAATGGCGGCTTACGTCCTCGCCTGTTTGATCCATTTCGACAATTCCTCTTGCGCCGACATCGGCTCGTCGCGCAGCAGCCAGCGGATGATCACTTCGTCGAAGACGTCGTAGACCAGGCGCCCCCACCACCACCTCTCGGAGCTGAGCCGCCACGTCATGACGACATAATCGTTGAGAAACTTTTTCTCCTCGTCGGAGAAATAGCCCCAGTTGCTCAGGATGAGCCGCATGCGCGCGGGCCACAGGTGCGACAGTGTCCGCCCGGTACGGATCGACATCAGAAGGTAAGGCACGACCTCGCGCGACGCGCCGTCCAGCGCCTGGGTCACCGAAGCGAGGCTGAGCCACTCGTTCGGGCGCACCGGATCCTTCGCAAGGCCTCGCAGCAGATCGGCCTTGGCCTGCTTCAACCAGGTGCTCTGATCGGGCTCCTGAGTCTTGAGTTGCGAAGAAAGTGCCGCCGCCGCCAGAAACTCGGAGCGCCTGAACAATCGCCCGGGAGAAGGCTCGGCCGCCACCGCACGGTTGTGTGCGTCCATGGCGGCACGCACCGCCTCCGGCGTGACCGGCCGGGCCTCGCGCAGGGCGGCAATGACTGAGTCGGCCCGCTGCGTCTCGAACGACGCGCGCGCGACCGGCAGGCAGAGCAGCGCGGTGACCACTCCCCCTATGCCCAGAAGGGCGCGCATCGTCAGATTGAACGACAGCAACTGGCTACTTCTTCCCCGGCGCTTCAGCGCGTTTACCTGACGCCCACTCCACCGTCAGCGGCGCGCATTGTCAAAGGTATCGCATCGGTGGAAGACTGCAATTTCCCTTCCGGCGAGTCGCGCCGCCTTTACGCCGGCGGCGACGCCGCAGAGGCGGCGAACGCGGTCAGCCCCTTCCGTCCGGCAGGAGACAGGGCATAGATGCCGCGATCGACCCGCTCGAACCAGCCGTAGTGATCGGCGCGCAGGATCTTCGCGGCGTTGGGCACGTCGGCAGCAGCGCGCATGTCGGCGACTTTCATCGGCCCCGTCTTCAGAAGCTCGGCGCAACGCAGCGCCTCCTGACGATAGGCCGTCATCTGCGGCACCCGCGTCGAAGAGCCGCCGCGATTGGGGTCGCCGACGCGGCGGGCATGCTCGCCCAGCAGGCGGCCGAGCTTGCGCTTGTCCTTGCGCGGCGCGTAGGGCACGGGGTCGAGCACGACATCGGCGCGGTCGTGAGCGACGACGATCAGGCCGAGACCGAGGCGGCGACAGAGCTTGCGAACGTTCTTGAGCTGCTTGGGCCACTGGCCGACCGCGAGATAGACCTTGTCGCTCAACGCCAGGCGGTCGACGCCCTGCAGCACCAAACCGAGTCCGAAGACACGCTTGAGCTCGACGACGACCGGCGGCTCGCTGCCGCGCACACCGACCACGTCGCAGCCGCGCACCTCTCCCTTGACCACATAGCCCTGACCTTCGAGCAGCGCCTTGACCGGCGCATAGAGGTCGCTTTCCGACTCCATTGTCGACAAGAGCTACCACAGATGCTTGGGAGATGCCCGGCCAACGCAGGGGCTACTCGATTCCAAGTCGAACCAAGTGCTGACCTGGTCCGCAAGCCGGCATTGATACGCGAACAGGCCTGCGCTTGTGACGGAGGACAGGTGAAAGCGGCGGCGGCCGCTCCAGCCGCACTATGCGTCTCCATCGACAGGGCACGAGTGGGCCGCAACGGCCAAGAGCGTGATCGATGCCACAGGTCCTGCCATCCAGAAGCCACATCATTGATGGGCTCGCCACAGTGTGTGCGCCTTTGGCAGGCCGCCGACGGACTGATCAAAGGAGAAGCCGCCGCGCAGCATCTCGGGCGGCTACTTAACATTTGGCACGAATAATCCACCACAATCCATTGATTCAATGCTAATATTACTCATCAATAAGAGATCCATACCTTGCTTCCGATGATCCTCCCGTATCGGGGCACGAACGAAGGAACGACCAGCCGAAGCGCCCCGTCGGCGCCTCCGGTTCGGCGCTGCCCGGTGCTCGATTGAGGAACGTTCTCGTCGTCACGCCCGTCCTCAACGACTGGGAATCGTTTGCGTTGCTTCGCCGGGACCTCGGCACAGTTGGCCGCGCCAACGACATTCACTTCACCATCTTCGCGATCGACGACGGTTCGGCGGATCCGGTGCCCAGTCTGCCGGCCGACCAGCACGCCAGCGTTCAGGTGATCCACCTGGTGCGCAATCTCGGCCATCAGCGCGCGATCGCGGTTGGCCTGGTCGAGGCGTTCCGTCAGTACGAAAAACAGCCGTTCGAGGCGCTCGTGGTAATGGACAGCGACGGCGAGGACCCGCCGCGCGACATTCCTTCCCTGCTCGCGGCACTTCAGGGCGCGCCGAGCGGCATCGCGGTCGCCACGCGCCGACGCCGGCACGCCACCCTCGCCTTCCGCGTCGGCTACGGCATCTACAAGACACTGTACCGCGCACTCTGCTCGAAGGTGCTCGACTACGGCAATTTCTGCGCGATCAGCCCAACAGCGCTCGAGCAACTGGTGCATGCCTCCGAGATCTGGAATCACCTCGCCGCCACCGTGTCGCGCCAGCGCTGCCCGATCGTGATGGTGCCGCACGACCGCGCACCGCGCTACGCCGGCCAGCCCAAGATGACCCTGCAGCCGCTGGTGCTGCTCGGCATGAGCGCGCTGTCGGTCTACATCGACGTCATCCTGATCCGGATGATGTTCGCCACATTGCTGTTCGCGATCGCGACCGGGCTGGTGATCGTGGCGCTGCTCTATCTCTACTTCTTCACCGACTGGCCGATCCGCGGCTGGACGTCGATCCTGGCCGGCGTGCTGCTGACCATCCTGTTGCAGGTGCTGTTCGCGTCGGTCGGCGCGAGCTTCCTGCTGCTGTCCAACCGCAGCTCCATCGCGCGCGTGCCGCTGGCCGAATTGCCGGTGTTCGTGCGCGAGCGGCGCGTGCTGTAGGAGATGGCAAGCGAGCGCGACTACGAAGGCACGGAGCTCGAACTGTTCCAGGCCGCCGTCAACTGGAAGGCCTATTGGTCGGACAAGGTCGCGCCCTACGTGCGCGGCGCCGCACTGGAAGTGGGTGCGGGACTGGGCGCCAACATCGCCAACTTTCGCGGCAAGAGCGGCGTGCAATGGACCCTGCTCGAGCCCGATCGCGCGATGTGCGAGGAGATGAGCGGCCGGGCCCGCGCCGGACTGCTGCCTCCGGGCACCGAGGTCGTGTGCGGCATGCTGGGCGACCTGCCGGCCGGGCGGACCTACGATTCCATTCTCTATATCGACGTGCTCGAGCACATCGAGGACGACCGCGCCGAACTGGAGCGAGCGGCCGCGCGGCTGGCGCCGGGCGGACACCTGATCGTGCTGTCGCCCGCCTATCAGTCGGTCTATTCGCCGTTCGACAAGGCGATCGGCCATTTCCGGCGCTACGACCGCAAGGGCCTGCTGGCGCTGACGCCGCCGTCGCTGCGGCCCGCCCGGAGCTTCTATCTCGATTCGCTGGGCCTGATGCTGTCGGCGGTCAACCGTTTCGTGGCTCGCCAGAGCAGCCCGACGCCCGCCACCATAAAGGTGTGGGACCGCACCATCGTGCCGCTGTCGCGCATCGCCGACCCGCTGGTCGGGCACGGCTTTGGCCGCTCGATCATCGCGGTCTGGACCCGGCCGGTCTAGGCTGCGCGCGCCTACAGGCGTCGCCGCAGGATCGTATCGAAAGGCTCCGCGCCCAGCGCAGACAGCCAGCGGATCACGCGCACCCGCATGGTCAGGTCGGTGCGGACGCGTGAACCGGCAAAGGCGGCCAGGATCTGCGGTGCGATGCTCTCGGGCGACGGCGGCGTGTCGACACGACTGAGCATCGGCGCCGAGCCGACCGCGGGCGGCCTGTTCAGCATGTCGGTGCCCACCGGGCCGGGCGACACCACCCTCACCTTGATCGGGCTGCCCGCGAGTTCGACCCGCAGCGCCTCGGCCAGCCGCTCGATGCCCGCCTTGCTCGCGGCATAGGCCCATTGATAGGGCACGGCGCGATAGGCGGTGCCGGAGGAGATGAACCCGAGCGTGCCGCCCTTCTGCTTCAGGCGCGGCACCAGCGCGCGCGCCAGCGCAAAGCCCGCCATCAGGTTGACGTTCATCAGGCTCTGCGCCTCGGCCAGCGGATATTCGTCGACACGCGCCAGCAGCAGCACGCCCGCGCCATGAATGACCAGCGACGGCGTCTCGCCGAGGCGCCGCTCGATGTCGGTCACCAGGCCTTCGATGCCCTCGACGTTCGCCAGATCGAAGGCGACGGTCTCCACCCGGGCCGCGCCGGCCTCGGTGCAGAGCCGGGCGGTCTCGGCGAGGCGGGCGGCATCGCGCCCGACCAGGGCAAGCCGCGCCCGGCGCCGCGCCAGCTCGACGGCCAGCGCGCGGCCGATGCCGCTCGAGGCTCCGGTCACCAGGCAGCAGGACTGGGCGAAAGGCAGGGCGGTCATGTCGATGTCACTCCGAACAGCCGGCGGTACTGGTCGCTCTGGAAGCGGATCGCGGAATCGACCCGCCGCTTCAGCGCGAGGAAGGCGTCGGCGTTTTCATACATGCGGCGGAACTGGCCGGCCGACAGGAACTCGTCCTTCGACGGGTTCACCCGGCCGCCGGCCGCGATCACGCGCTCGAACAGGCGGGCCAGGGCCGCGCGGAAGGATGTGCGGTCGCCGCCCGGCTTGCGGATGCCGAAGGTCACGCTCATGCCGTCGCCGGGGAAGCCGAGCAGGCAATCGTCGGCGACATGGCCCTTCATGGTGGTGAA
>CAWUOG010000098.1:0-9004 GCA_963923875.1 uncultured Alphaproteobacteria bacterium | reverse complement strand
CCTCCCCATTTGAATGGGGAGGTGCGCCATGAAAAACGGGGCGCCCTTCCGGGCGCCCCGTTCTTTCGTCCGCGAGCTGCGATCAGCTCTTGTACGGATAGACCAGATTGCCGGTCTTGTACTTCTCCGGCCACAGGATGACTTCGGTCTTGGGATCCTTGAACTGGTCGACGCCGTTGCCCTGCACGCCCTGGAACTGCACCGCCACGACCTGGGCGAACGACCATTCGCCTTCTTCGTTGAAGGTGATGTCGCCGACCACGGTCTTGAACGTGCTCTTGCGGCAGTATTCGGCCAGCGCATCGTCCTTGGTGCCGCCGGCGCCCTTGACCGCCTGCTCGATCACTTCCATGCGGGCATAGGCGAAGGGCGGCAGGTAGTAGCCGAGCAGGTCGACGCCGGCATCCGCCGCCTTCGCCTGGTACTTCTTCACGAACTCGCGGCCGGCATCGTTGGCGAAGCCGGCCCACGGCAGCCAGAAGTCGTAGACCACGATGTTGTTCAGCAGCGGGCCGAGCTGCGTCTTGATGGCCGTCGCCTGCAGGCCGACCATGCCGCCGCCGAACATCTTGGGCTTGAAGCCGACCTCGTTGCTGGCGCGGATCAGGCCGACCGTGTCGGCGGGATACGAGCAGGCGAGGAAGATGTCGGGGTTGGTCGCCTGCATGGCGCGCACGATCGGCGTGTAGTCGGTCGTCGAGGGCGGATAGGTCTTGTCGTAGACCGTCTTGAAGCCCAGCCGCTTCATCACGCTGCGCGCGCCGTCCATGGCGTTGCGCGGGAATTCCGCGTCGGCACCGCACATCGCGACCGTCACCGGCTTCGGGTTCTGCTTGGCCGCGACCTCGAAGAAGCCCTCGGCGAACGCCTCCTTCGGCCGCGGGCCGCCGGTCGGCACCATCGAGAAGTAGCGCTTGTAGTGGAACTCGGTGTTCACCGCGAGGCCGAGCAGGCCGAAGAACGTCCGCTCCTGCTGCATCACGATCGGCATCGCCGGCGCCACCATGTTGGTGGCGTAGCTCGAGGCGATGATGTCGACCTTGTCGACGTCGAGCAGCTTGGTGTAGAGGCCCGGGATGTTCGAGGGGTTGGACTGGTCGTCGTAATAGACCAGCTTGACCGGCCGGCCGAGCAGGCCGCCCTTGGCGTTGATGTCCTGTTCCCAGATTTGCGAAGCCAGCAGCGCCGCCTTGCCGTTGGGCGCGAGCGGTCCGGTCAGGTTCATGCTGAACCCGATGGTGAGCGGCTTGTTCTGTGCGATCGCCGGAGCGGCGATCGAGGTTGCAGCGCCGGCAGCAGCGATCTTGCCGAGCGTACGACGGCGAATGAGCATCGTTTTCCTCCCAATTCTTATGGGGTCATCCTAGCCCGGCTTTTGCCGGCCTGCACAGCCGGAAACGCCGGGGTTCCAGCCTTCGCAGGGCGAGGGGAGAGGTCCCTACCGCCGGCGGAAAACGACCGACAGGTTATTGGCCGGCATGTCGACCGCCCGGTCGACGGCGAATCCCTCGCGCTCGCCGAGGGCCGTGACGTCCTCCAGGTCGCGGATGCCCCAGGCCGCGTTCTGCTGGCGCAGCGATTGGTCGAAGGCCTCGTTACCCGGCGAGGTCGGCCGGCCGTCTCGATGGTAGGGCCCATAGAGAAACAGCACGCTGCCTGGCGCCAGAAGCCTCGCGGCACCGCGCATCAGTCCGACGGCCGCGGACCAGGGTGCGATATGGATCATGTTGATGCAGATCACGGCGTCGGCACGGTCGACCGGCCACGGCTCGGCGCTGGCATCGAGCGCGAGTGCCGGCCGGACGTTGGGCAGTCCCAGCGTTTGCGTCCAGTCGTCGATGCTGGCGCGTTGCTCTACGCCCGGATCGGTCGGCTGAAAGACCAGCGCGGGCAAGGCTTGGGCGAAGTGAACGGCATGCTCACCGGTGCCGCTCGCGACTTCGAGCACCAGCCCCGTGGCGGGAAGGCAGGTCCGCAGCACGTCGAGGATCGGCTGACGATTGCGGGCCGCCGCCGGTGCTTCGCGCTTCATCGTGCCGACGCAATCGCCTGCCAGATGCGGCCGGGCGTGGCGGGGCCGTCGAAGTTCCTCACGCCGAGCGGTGCCAGCGCATCGAGCACGGCATTGTGAATCGCCGGGAAGGCGGCGATGGCGCCCGCCTCGCCGCATCCCTTCACGCCCAGCGGATTGGTCGTGCAGCGCGTCGGATTGAAACCGAGCCGGAACGACGGCAGGTCGTCGGCGCGCGGCATGGCGTAATCCATGAAGGTGCCGGCGATCATCTGGCCCGATCGAGGGTCGTAAGTCGTGCGTTCGAGCAGGGCCTGGCCGGCACCCTGCGCCATCGCGCCATGCGCCTGGCCCGCGACCACCATCGGATTGACCATGACGCCGTAATCGTCGACGCCGCTATAGCGTTCGAGCGTGACGCGTCCGGTCTCGGGGTCGACCTCGACCTCCGCGACATGTGTTCCGTTGGGAAAGGTGAGGTGCTCGCGCTTCCAGAAGTGATAGGTGTCGAGCGGCTTGCCCTTGTCGCGGCCGATCGCGGCGACCTCGACCAGGCCGACGCTGCGGTCGGTGCCGGCCACGGTGAAGCGGCCGCCTTCGGGGTGACCGGCGTCGAACCGGATGTCGGCCTCGCTGGCTTCGAGCATTTCCGCCGCCAGCGCCGTTCCCTTCTTCACGATTTCTTCCGAGGCGCGCGCCATCGCCGTGCCCGCCATGAAGGTGGCGCGCGAGCTACCGTGGCCGCCGCCGATCGGGATCAGGTCGGTGTCGCCCTGGCGCAGGTGAATCTGCGAATCGGGGATGCCGAGCAGGGTCGACAGGATCTGCGGAAAGGTCGTCTCGTGGCCCTGGCCGATATGCTGCGTGCCGGTGATCAGCGACAGGCTGCCGTCGCGCTCGAAGCGGATGTCGACGTTTTCCTCGGGCGACCCTCCCGTGCCCTTGATGTGATAGGCGAAGCCCAGGCCGCGCAGGCGGCCCGCCGCCTCGCTCTGCCGGCGCCGCCCGGCGAAGCCGCCGAGGTCGGCATGGTCGAGCGCCTTGTCCAGCGTTTCGGGGAAGGCGCCGCTGTCGACCTCGAAGCCGAAGGCATTGGTCATCGGCATCTCGGCCGCAGGCACCAAGTTGCGCCGGCGCAACTCGGCGCGGTCGAGGCCGATCTGCTGCGCGGCGGCGTCGATCAGGCGTTCGAGGATGTTGACCGTCTCGGCGAATCCCGGCCCGCGCATCACGCCGATCGGCGTGGTGTTGGTCAGCACCACGCGTACCTCGAGCGCGATCGCGGGCAGGCGATAGACCGTGCCCTGCAGGTGATAATATTGGTAGGTCGGCACGCCGCCGCCGACGCCGGCGAGGTAGGCGCCGACATTGGCCACGCTCGCCACCTTGAGCGCGAGAAACTTTCCCGATGCGTCGAGCGCGAGGGACGCGCGTGCCTGCATGTCGCGCGAGGGATGGTCGGCGAGGAAGACCTCGCTGCGCGTGGCGATCCACTTGACCGGCCGCCCGACGCGCCTGGCCGCCCAGGCGACCAGCACGTGCTCGACATAGATGAAGTTCTTGGCGCCGAAGCCGCCGCCGACGTCGGGCGCCACGAAGCGCACCTGCTTCTGGTCGACGCCGAGCGCGCGGGCGGCGTGATTGCGGTTGGCGTGGATGCTCTGGCTGGAGATGTGCAACGTGTAACGGCCGCTCGCCGGATCGAACGTGCCGACCGATCCGCGCGGCTCGATCGGGTTGGTCGTGACGCGATGATTGTCGAGATCGAGCGAGACCACGTGTGCGGCGCGAGAGAAGGCCGCCTCGGTGGCGGCGCGGTCGCCCGGGCGCCAGTCCATGCAGACATTGCCCGGTACGTCGGCCGACAGCAGAGGGGCGCCAGCTTCGACCGCTTCGTAGGCGGTAGTGACGGCGGGCAGGGGCTCATAGTCGACCGCGACGCGTTCCGCGGCGTCGAGGGCCTGGGCGAGCGATTCGGCCACCACCATCGCCACCGTCTCACCGGCGAAGCGCACCTTCGTGGCCGCGAGCAGCGGCTGCTCGTCGAACAGGAATCGTTCGCCGGTCTGGACGTTGGCTTCGGCGTAGGGTCGCAGCGACTTCAGCCCGTCGGCCGCAACGTCGGCCGCGGTCAGGACGGCCAGAACGCCGGGCGCCTTTCTGGCAGTCGAAACTTCCACCGAGCGAACCCGGGCATGGGCATGCGGCGAGCGGACGAACACTGCATGCGCCAGACTTTCGAACCGCAAATCGTCAATGTAGCGGCCACGGCCGGTCACGAAGCGCAGGTCTTCGCGACGCCGGGGTGAATCGCCGATGACGGACTTGGTCATGCGGCAAATGTCGCGTATCCAAGACGGCATGAAAACCGATTTCGATGTCGTTGTGATCGGCGCCGGCTTTGGCGGCATGTACATGCTGTACCGGCTGCGCAAGCAAGGCTTCACCGCCCGCGTGATCGAGGCAGGCCAGGGCGTCGGCGGCACCTGGTACTGGAACCGCTATCCCGGCGCGCGTTGCGACGTCGAGAGCGTGCAGTACTCCTATCAGTTCTCGAGGGAACTCGAGCAGGAATGGGAATGGACCGAGCGCTACGCCACGCAGCCCGAGATCCTGAAGTATGCCAACCACGTCGCCGACCGCTACGACCTGCGGCGCGACATCCAGTTCGAGACCCGCGTCACAAAGGCGACCTTCGACGAAAAGGACAACGTCTGGGTGGTCGAGACCGACCGGAAAGACAGGCTGGTTGCGCGCTTCGTCGTCACCGCGATGGGCTGCCTCTCGTCGCCCAACACGCCGAACATTCCGGGGCTCGCCGACTTCAAGGGCCCGACCTATCACACCGGCAACTGGCCGCATGAAGGCGTCGACTTCACGGGCAAGACCGTGGGCGTGATCGGCACCGGCTCGTCGGCGATCCAGTCGATCCCCGTCATGGCCGAGCAGGCGAAGCACCTGACCGTGTTCCAGCGCACGGCCAACTACACCATTCCGGCGCACAACCAGCCGCTCGATCCGGCCTATGTGAAGAAGATCAAGGCGAGCTATCCGGAGATGCGCCGGCGCGCGAAGACCAAGCCAGCCGGCATCGACTTCGAGATCAATCCGGCCTCGGCGATCGAGACGCCGGAGAAGGAGCGCACCGCCAGGTACCAGGAGCGCTGGGACTATGGCGGTCTGGGATTCATGGCGTCGTTCTCGGACCTGCTGCTGAACGACGATTCGAACCGGACGGCGCAGGATTTCGTGAAGGCCAGGATCCGCGAGATCGTGAAGGATCCGGAGACCGCCGAGGTGCTGACGCCGCGCAACATCATCGGCTGCAAGCGGCTGTGCGTCGACACCGGCTACTGGGCGACCTTCAACCGGCCCAACGTCACCCTCGTCGACATCCGCGATCAGCCGATCGAGCGCATCCTGTCCGATGGCGTGCGCGCCAGGGGCAAGGACTGGAAGTTCGACTGCCTGGTGCTGGCGACCGGCTTCGACGCCATGACCGGCGCGCTGCTGAAGGTCGACTTTCGCGGGCGCAGTGGCGTCCGCCTCAAGGAAAAGTGGAGCGAGGGGCCCAAGACCTATCTCGGCCTCACCGTCGTGGGTTTTCCCAACCTCTTCACCATCACCGGTCCGGGCAGCCCCTCGGTCCTGACCAACATGCTGCCGTCGATCGAGCAGCATGTCGATTTCATCACCGACTGCCTGGTTTCCCTGCGCGAGAAGGGCATTCGCGTGATCGAGCCGACCGAGCAGGCCCAGGACGATTGGGTCCGGCATGTCGGCGAAGTAGCCGGCTATACGATGCGGTCGACCTGCAGTTCCTGGTATGTCGGCGCCAACATCCCGGGCAAGCCGCAGGTGTTCATGCCCTATATCGGCGGCCTGCCGGCCTACATCCAGCGCTGTGAGGCCGTGGTAAGGAACGGCTACGAGGGATTCGCCCTCGGCGCGTAGCCGATGATCGTCGTGTAGCCCATCCTTCGAGACGCGCTGCTTCGCAGCGCTCCTCAGGATGAGGATATTGCTGATCGTGCCAACATGACCTCACCCTGAGGAGCATCGCGGAGCGATGCGTCTCGAAGGGTGGGAGGCAACACGGATTGTTGCTACGGTCCGGCCACCTCCCGAGGAGATTTCACATGTCGACCAATCGCGCCCAGGTCCTGCTGTGGACCGACAATTCCGCGCCCTATCTCGACGCCATCAAGGCGGCGGGATTGGCGGATCGCGTCCAGGTCGACACGCTCGCGCGCAAGGACAAGCCTTCGGCCGACCAGCTCGCGCGCACCGAGGCGCTGATGGCGACGGCGGTGCCGCCGGGTGTGCTGCCCGCGATGAAGAAGTTGCGCTGGGCGCAGGCGATGAGCGCCGGCGTGGAGCACTGGTTTGCGCTGCCCGATCTGCCGAAGGACCTGACGCTCACCTGCGCGCGGGGCACGCACACCGAATCGATGCCCGAGAACATCATGGCCGGGCTGTTTTACGTGGCGAAGCCCTACGCCGTCGCGGCGGCCAACCAGAAGCAGTCGAAGTGGGTCCACACCGTGCCGCAGCCGCTCACCGGCAAGACGCTGGGCATCCTGGGGCTGGGCGCGATCGGCGCCGAGGTGGCCCGCATGGCGAAGGCCTTCAACATGCGGGTGATCGGCACCAAGCGCCGTCCCGAGAAGGTTGCCAACGTCGACGAGGTGTTCGGCGCCTCGGACAGCCGCAAGGTGATCGAGCAGTCGGATTTCCTCCTTCTGCTGCTGCCGGCCACACCCGAGACCGACAACTTCGTAAATGCCGAGCGGCTCTCCTGGATGAAGCCGACGGCCTGGCTCCTCAATTTCGGCCGCGGCCACCTGATCAAGGACGACGACCTGATCGCGGCGGCGAAGAACAGGAAGATCGCGGGCGCCGTGCTCGACGTCTTCCGCCAGGAGCCGCTGCCGGCCGACCATCCGTTCTGGACCGCCGAGGGCATCATCGTGCTGCCGCATATCGGCGGCCCGCATCCGCAGCGCGACCGCTTCGTCGCCCGGCTGTTCGTCGAGAATCTCGGCCTGTTCCTCGAGGGCAAGCCGCTCAGGTCGCTGGTCGACCGCGCCGCGGGATACTGATATCCGCAACGAGCGTCTTGACATTTATTGCGATAATAGACATATTGGCTGCGCGACCGCCTGACGGCGGAACCGTGTCCAAGGCCGACAATGCTGCTGTTCCAGGGAGACTTGAGAATTATATAATTCTTTGGAAGGCGGCAGAAATTGCGTGCTGAAGCGAAAAACGCAGCTATCGCAAGGACCTGGACCGGCTGAGGAATTATTGAGCGATTTTTCGAGGGCGTAGGGGACCTGGACCCTTCAAGCGCAGGGGCCATCGGAGACGCCGGACAAGCCCCCTCCACGGGTTGAGGATGGGGCGGAGGGCCGGATCGAGGATGGCAGGACGTGGGCCGGCCGGCGCTCGCACGGTGCCAAGTTAAGGGGATGCTCGAGGCTCGCGAGGATTTTTTGTCGGCGGCGAAAGGGATGGTCCTCCGCATGCGGAATCGGGTCGGTCGTCGGCAGATCGGCAACAAAGCCGATTCCTCCTGCGGATTTTTTGTTTGCCCGGTGGGACTGACGTCAGCCCGCTCCTGCTTTTTCCAAATTCATGGAACAGGACGGGCGAGAGGGAAGCGGGCGGCGTGCGTCGACGGCTTCCGTTGGCGTCAGAGCCACAACATCCTGTGCCGATTGCCAAAGGTGACCGTTAGATTCCCGTCAGACTAACGGGAGCTGGGGAAGGCCACCTCATATCTTGTGGCTGATGTGGTTTGAGGCCGTGGTGCCGCGCGTGCTAGAGGCTCGCCCATGACCGAACAAACCGCTCTGCCCGACCGCCTGTCGACCAATCCCAAGAGCCCGCACTACGACGAGGCGCTGCTGACCAAGGGGGTGGGCATCAAGTTCGACGGCGAGGAAAAGACGAACGTCGAGGAATACTGCGTGAGCGAGGGCTGGATCCGGGTCGCGGTCGGCAAGACCGTCGACCGCAAGGGCAACCCGCTGACCATCAAGCTCAAGGGCAAGGTCGAGCCTTATCTGCAAAATCCCTGAGTGCGGCCATGGGGCTGGGCCGGCGCTCGGTTCTCGCTGCGGGAGTTCTGTCGATGACTGCGCCTGCTTCAGCTCAGCCCGTGAAGATCACCCTCGGTACCGCCACGCCGGGCGGCGGCTTTCCGGTTTATGGCGACGCCTTCATCGCCGCGCTCAAGGCGCAGGATCCTGCGCTCGAGATCGTGCCGGTGAACACCAAGGGCAGCACCGAGAACGTGCCGCGGCTGGAAGCGGGCACCCTCGATCTGGCGCTGGTGCAGGGCGAGGTCGTGCACGAGGTGCTCTCCGGCATCGGCCGGCCGCCGGCCGACCTGCGCGTGTTGACGGCGATGTATTCGACCGCGGGCATGTTCGTGGTGCGCGCCGACAGTCCCTGTCGGTCGATCGCCGATCTCAAGGGCAAGGCGATCGCCTGGGGCGCGGCAGGTTCGGGCCTGGTGATCCTTGGCCGCTATGCCATGGACGGGCTCGGTCTCGACGCGGCGAAGGACTTCCAGCCGGTCTATCTCGAGAAGGCGGGCGACGGCCCGGCGATGGTGCTCGACGGCCGGGTCGCCGCGCTGTGGGGCGGCGGCACGGGGTGGCCGGGCTTCAAGACGGTGACGTCGAGCCCGTCCGGCGGGCGCTTCATCGCACCCAGCGCCGAGGAAACCGCACGCATCCTCGCCAGGCACAGGTTTCTCAAGCCGATGACGCTGCCGGCGGGCAGCTACCCGTCGCAGGATCGGGCGATCGCCTCGGTCGGCTCCTGGAGCTTCGTGATGGCGCGGCCGAGCCTCGACGAAGCCATTGCCTTCCGTCTCGCCCGGGCGCTGCACGCGGCCGAGAAGGCGCCGAGCGACAAGCTCGCCGAGACCACGGCTGCCAACACCTTGTCGTCTCTGACCGATCCGAAGCTGCTGCACCCCGG
>CAWUOG010000097.1:0-9089 GCA_963923875.1 uncultured Alphaproteobacteria bacterium | reverse complement strand
CCCGGCAAGGCAGCAACGTCGCGCTCAGCCTGCCGACTCGCGACGCCGGCGATTTTGTCGCCCGCTTCAAGGCCGCATGGCTGGCGCTCGGCCGCGATCTCGAAGACCTGCCCTTCCTCGGCAACACCCGCAACGTCGTCGTGGCAGAGAGCGATCGCGAGGCCAACAGCTCGGCACGGCGCGCCTTCAAGATCTGGTATGACTCGCTGGTTCATCTCTGGCGCGCGCACGGCATGGAACTGCCGTCGCAGATCTTTCCGTCCGATTATGACGAGGCGGTCGGTTTGGGTTATGTCGTCGCGGGCTCGCCCTCCACGGTACGCGATCGCATGCGCCGCGACGACGAGATTTCCGGCATCAACTACTCGATCTGCCGCTTCGCCTATGGCGATCTTGCCTACGAGGAATCGGCGCGCTCGGTGCGCCTGTTCGCGCGCGAGGTCATGCCGGCGCTGGAAGGCGACGGCCGGCGCGAGCCCCGTCAGGCCGCGACGGGCAGCCTGGTCGGCGGACTGCGCTGGGTCGGCGCGGAGAGCCTGACCGACGTGGGCTTTCTGTTCCGCTGAGGTCGTCCCTCTTCCAATCCTGATATCTTTGAACCTTCCAAGGAGGGTTCATGACCATCGAAAAATGGGCGCTGCTCGACAGCGCGCTGGTGTTCGGCCACCGCTGGTATCAGTTGCGGCGCGATACGGTGCGGTTGCCCGACGGCACGGTGGTCGACGACTATTTCGTCTCCGTGCGCCCCGAGGTCGCCATGGTGTTTCCGCTGACTCCGGACGGCGACGTGATTTTCGTTCGCCAGTACAAGCATGGCGCCCAGGCGATCACGATCGAGTTGCCCGGCGGCACCTTCCGCCATGAACTGCCCGAAGACGCAGCACGGCGCGAGCTCCTCGAGGAAACGGGGTACATCCCGGGCAACCTGATTTCGCTGGGCTGGGTCTGGGAGGACCCGACGCGCAACACCAGCCGCGTCCACATGTTCCTGGCGCTCGACTGCCGGTACACCGGCCGGCAGGAACTGCAGGACCTCGAAGGCTCGGCCGGCATCGAAGTGGTGCCGGTCCCGCTGGCCGACGTACTGCCGCGGGTGCGACGCGGCGAGATTTGCGCCATGTCGGCCTCGTCCACCATCCTGTGCGCGCTCGACGAACTCGAGCGGCGCAAGGCAAAGGGGTGAGCCCGGACACGACAAAGCCGGCGATGGTGGGGCCACCGCCGGCTCCGTCGAGAGGACGGGTTTACGCCGCCCGGGGAGAGATAGCGACGAACCGCGTCGAACCCTCTCGATACACTTTCATCAGGACAGGCTTCTTGCTGTCCTTGGCTTCACGCATCTTGGCCGCCGCGTCCTTGGGCGAGTCGACCGCGGCGCGGCCGACCTGCTGCAGTACGTCGCCCGGCTGCAGGCCCTGGTCGGCGGCCGGGCTGCCGGCCTCGACCGAGGCGATCAGCGCGCCCTTGACGTCGTCCTTCAGGCCGAGCTCCTGGCGAGCCTCCGGCGTCAGCGGCGCCAGCGCGACGCCGTAGGAGGCCTGTTCCTTCCCCTCGGCCTTCTTGTCGGCCTTGGCTTCCTTCGCCTCTTTGGCCGGCTGGGAGTCGCCCAGCTTGGCCTGGACCGTCATGTCCTTGCCATCGCGCCACAGACCGATCTTGACCGTGGTCCCCGGCTGGGCCGACGCGATGGTGCGCGTCAGGTCCTTCATCGCCGCGACGTCCTTGCCGTCGACGCTCTTGATCACGTCGCCCGACACGATGCCGGCCTTCTGCGCGGCACTGTTCGGTTCGACCTGGGCGACCAGGGCACCCGAGGCCGAGCCGAGCGACAGGCTGTCGGCGATCTCGGCCGTGACCGGCTGGATCTGCACACCGAGCAGCCCGCGCTCGACCCGCCCGTGATCCTTGAGCTGGCTCACCACCGGCTGCGCCAGGGTCGACGGGATGGCGAAGCCGAGGCCGACGCTGCCGCCGGTCGGCGAGAAGATCGCGGTGTTGATTCCGATGACCTTGCCGTTCATGTCGAACAGCGGGCCGCCGGAGTTGCCGCGATTGATCGCCGCGTCGGTCTGGATGTAGTCGTCGAACGGACCGGACTGGATGTCGCGACCGCGCGCCGACACGATGCCGGTCGTCACGGTGCCGCCCAGGCCGAACGGATTGCCGACCGCCATCACCGACTGGCCGACCCGCACCTTGGCGGCATCGCCGAACTCGACGTAGGGCAGCGGCTTGTCGCTCTCGACCTTGAGCACGGCCAGGTCGGTCTTCTCGTCCGCGCCGAGCAGCTTCGCCGGGAACTTGCGCCCATCCGACAGGGTCACGGTGATCTTGTCGGCCTTACCGGCGACGTGATTGTTGGTCACGATGATGCCGGACGCATCGACGATGAAACCGGTGCCGACCGCCTGGGCGTTCTGCTGCGGCTGGGGCTTGGGCTGCATCTTGGGCATGCCCTTGCCGCCGAAGCGCTCAGAAAACTGACGCATGAACTCTTCCATGTCCGACGGCGCCTTGCCCGACATGCGGATTTCGTCGTCGCCGGCATCGGCCTTCATGGTCACCGCGACGTTGACGACGGCGGGAGTGACCTTGGCAGCGAGATCGGCGAAGTCATGCGTCGCCTCGCCGGCCAGCGCGGGGGGCGCTGTCACGAGGGGCATAATGAGGGCTGGCGCCGAGAGCGCCGTGGTCAGCGCCAGAGCGGCGATGATCCGAGACTTGGTCTTCTTCGTCATTGGCTTGAGCCTCCTGTTTGCTCGCAGGAGGAATATGGGCCCCCGCCAATGGCACCCCCGTGGCCGCCAGATTGAAAGTTTGTATAGTTGGGCGAGCGGTCCACAGGCCGAAGAAGCCTTATAAATCAGGAGGTTCCCCTGCCTTTCAGGGGATGAGACAAAGGCTCCCGTGAAGATCCTACTGGTCGAAGACGACAAGCAGACGGCGGACTACGTCGCCAGGGGCCTGCGCGAGCACGGCCACACGGTCGATCGCGCCGACAACGGCCGCGACGGCCTTTTTCTGGCGGCCAGCGAGCCGTACGACGTGATGGTCGTCGATCGCCACATGCCGCAGATGGACGGGCTGTCGTTGGTCAAGGCGGCGCGCGCGACGGGCATCAAGACTCCGGTGCTGTTCCTCACCACCATGGGCGGCGTCGACGAGCGCGTCGAAGGGCTGGAGGCCGGCGGCGACGACTACCTCACCAAGCCGTTCGCCTTCGCCGAATTGCTGGCCCGCGTCTCGGCGCTGGCACGCCGGCCGCCGATCGTGGCGGCGACGAAACTCGCCGTCGGCGATCTCGAACTCGATCTGCTCGGACGCAGTGTGACCCGCGCCGGCAAGCGGCTCGATCTGCTGGCGCAGGAATTCAAGATCCTGGAATTCATGCTCCGCCATGCCGGCGAGGTCGTGACCCGCACCATGCTGCTGGAGAAGGTCTGGGACTTCCATTTCGATCCCAAGACCAACATCGTCGAGACTCACATCAGCCGCCTGCGCGCCAAGATCGACAAGGGCTTTGACAAGCCGCTGCTGCACACGGTCCGGGGAGCAGGCTATGTCCTCCGCGCCGACTAGCCGCTTCTCGCGCATCCTGCGCAGCGCGAGTTTCCGTATGACGCTCGCCTATGTCGGCCTGTTCGTCGTCTCGGCAGGAGTGCTGTTCGCGACGGTCTACTTCACGGCGACCGCGGCGATGCAGAGCGACATGCAGGCCGTGCTGCGCAGCGAGGCCTATCAGTTGGGCGAGATCCACCGCCGCTCGGGCCTGCTCGGGGTTGCGCAGGAGATCACCAAGCGCATCAACTTCCGCACACGCGGGCCGATCTACTATCTCCTGCAGGGTCCCTCGCAGCAGGTCATGGTCGGCAACCTGCCGGGCATGCCACCGGTCAACGGCGCGATCGACTTCGCGCGGGAGGACAACGCCGCGCCGACCAGCGAACGGGCACGCCTGATGGGCTTCGGACTCACCCTGCCCGACGGCTCGTTCATCCTGGTGGCGCAGGACACCAGCCGCCTGCTCGATATGCAGCGTGCGATCGAAAGCGCCTTCGCCTGGGCCGGCGGCCTCACCCTGCTGCTCGCCATCGCCGGCGGCGTGCTGCTGAGCGGCAACTTCCTGCGCCGCATCGACACGATCGGCCGCACCAGCCGCGCCATCATGGAAGGCGACCTCACAGCGCGCATCCCGGTTCGCGGAACCAACGACGAGATCGATCAGCTGGTGGCGAGCCTCAACGCCATGCTCGATCGCATCCAGCAACTGCTCGACGGCGTGCGCCAGGTGTCGAGCGACATCGCGCACGACCTGCGCACGCCGCTCAGCCGGCTGCGCCAGCGGCTCGAGGATGCGCGCGAGCACGCCGCGACGACCGGCGACTACGCCAGCGCCACCGAGGCGGCGATCGCGGAAGCCGACGAGATGCTGGAAATCTTCTCCGCCCTGCTGCGCATCGCGCAGATCGAAGCGGGGGCGCAGAAGAGCGCCTTCGCTACGGTCGACATCTCGGAACTGGCACGCAGCGTCGGCGAGGCCTACCTGCCGGCAGCCGAGGATTCGCAGCACAGGCTGGTGCTGGAAATCCAGGACGGCGTCACTTTCAATGGCGACCGCCAACTGCTGGCGCAGATGCTCTCGAACCTCATAGAAAACGCCCTGCATCACACGCCGGACGGAACCATAGTGACCGTGACCGTGCGCAAGCCGGCCGGCAAACTGGAGATCGAGGTCGCGGACACCGGCCCCGGCATTCCGCAAGCCGAGCGCGACAAGGTATTCGAGCGCTTCTATCGTCTCGATCGCAGCCGCGGCACGGCCGGCAGTGGCCTCGGCCTGGCGCTGGTCAAGGCCATCGCAGGCCTGCACGGCCTCTCGATCCGGCTGGAAGAACGGACGCCCGGCCTCGCCGTGGTCATCGGGCGGTCATCCTGAAAGGAAACGGAGATCCATGTTTGCGTATGTCGGCTCCTACACCACGCCCGAGCGCAAGGGTCACGGCAACGGAATCAACGTCTATCGTGTCGATCCGCGCAGTGGCGCCTTCCGGCACATCCAGACTCTCGGCGGGCTGGAGAACCCGTCCTTCCTGGCCATCAACAAGGCGGGCACGCATCTCTATTCCGTGCACGGCGACCGAAGCGAGGCGACGGCCTATACGATCCATGCCAGGACCGGGCATCTCAGCGTCCTCAACCGGCAATCGACCGGCGGCTACAACGTCATCCATCTCGATTTCGACGCCACCGGCCGTTTCCTGTTGGTGACCAACTACGGCACCGACACGATCGCGGCCCTGCCGATCGCCGAAGACGGATCGCTCCGTCCCTACTCGACGCTCACGACCGTGACGGGGACGCCCGGGCCGCACCGCCGCGAGCAGAACAACATCCGGCCGCATCACAATCCGCTCGACCGCGAGGGCAAGCACTTCTTCCTGCCTTGCAAGGGCGGAGACGTGGTGATCGCCTACCGCCTCGACCGCAAGCGCGGCGTCGCCGTCGAGGCCGCCCGGGTCACATCGCGGCCGGGCGCAGGTCCGCGCCATATCGACTTCCATCCGAAGAAGCCGTTCGCCTACGTGATCAACGAGCTCGATTCCACGATCACGACCTATCGCAAGTCAGGCCCGGTACTGGCCCCCCTGCAGACCACTCCGTCCTGCCCGGACACTTTCACCGGCTACAGCACCGGCGCCGAAATCTGGGTCGGCCGCGACGGCCGCCATGTCTATGTCACCAACCGCGGCCACGACAGCATCGGCGTGTTCGCGATCGATCCTTCCCGGGGAACACTGTCGCCAAAGCAATGGGTTCCGACTCACGGCAGCGTACCGCGTTTCTTTGCTTTCGACCGGGCGGAGCGTTTCCTCTATGTCGCCAACCAGGGCGGCGACACGATATTCGCCTACAAGGTCGGCCACGACGGCAAGCTGTCACCGACCCGGATCAAGGTCGCGGTTGGCAGTCCCGCCTGCATCGTTTTCAGTCGAGGAGCCTCTTCATGAGCGCCAGCAACTACGGTTTCGAAACCCTTTCGGTCCATGCCGGAGCCGCGCCCGATCCCGCCACCGGCGCGCGGGCGCAGCCGATCTACCAGACCACGGCCTATGTTTTCGAGGACGCCGACCACGCCGCGGCCCTGTTCAACCTGCAAACCGTGGGCTTCATCTATTCCCGGCTCACCAATCCGACCAATGCGGCCCTGGAAACCCGCATCGCCACACTGGAAGGCGGCCGCGGCTGCACCGTCGCCTCGTCAGGCCATGCCGCGCAGGTGCTGGCGCTGTTCCCCCTGATGAGCCCGGGCAGCGAGATCGTCGCTGCTTCCCGCCTCTACGGCGGCTCGCTGCAGCAGATGCGGAACACCTACCCGAAGTTCGGCTGGAAGGCCGCCATCGTCGACGCCGACCAGCCGGACAATTTCAAGCGCGCGGTGACGGACAAGACCAAGGCTTTCTTCATCGAGAGTCTGGCCAATCCCGGTGGCGTGGTGAGCGACATCGAGGCGATCGCGCGCATCGCCGAGGACGCCGGCGTGCCGCTGATCGTCGACAACACGATGGCGACGCCCTTCCTCTGCAAGCCGATCGATCACGGCGCCACCATCGTGCTGCACTCGACGACCAAGTTCCTCAGCGGCACCGGCACCTCGATGGGCGGCGCGATCGTCGATTCCGGCAAATTCGACTGGAGCAAGGGCGGGAAATTCCCGAGCCTTGCCGGTCCGGAACCCGCCTATCACGGCCTGAACTTCCACGAGACGTTCGGCGACATGGCCTACACCTTCCATTGTCACGCCGTCGGACTGCGCGATCTCGGCCCCAACCAGGCGCCGTTCAACGCCTGGATCACCATGCTGGGAATCGAGACACTCGGCCTGCGCATGGAGCGGCACTGCGCCAATGCCCAGAAGGTGGCGCAGCATCTCGAAAGGCACCCGGCCGTCGCCTGGGTGAACTATGCCGGCCTGCCGTCGAACAAGTACCATTCGCTGGCGCGGAAGTACCTGCCGCGCGGCGCCGGCTCGATCTTCACCTTCGGCGTCAAGGGGGGCTACGAGACCGGCATCAAGCTGGTCGACAGCGTCGAGCTGTTCAGCCACGTCGCCAACATCGGCGACGCCAAGAGCCTGATCATTCATCCGGCCTCGACCACGCACCGCCAACTCACCGACGAGCAGCGCGTGGCCGCGGGCGCCGGCCCCGACGTGATCCGTCTGTCGATCGGCATCGAAACTGTTGACGACATAATTGCCGATCTGGATCAAGCTTTGGCAAAGGCGACGGCGAAATAGCCGTGTGAGGACCGAATGCTGAGCAAGGCCGACAACGAGAACCTGACCCGCAGCGGCAAGGGCACGCCGATGGGCGAACTGTTGCGCCGCTTCTGGCAACCCGCCCTGCTCTCGGCCGAATTGCCCGAGCGCGACGGGCCGCCCAGGAAGATCAGGATCCTCGGCGAGGACTTGCTCGCCTTCCGCGACAGCAACGGCCGGATCGGCATCGTCGAACCGCACTGCCCGCACCGCGGCGCCAATCTCTACTTCGGGCGCAACGAGGAGTGCGGCATCCGCTGCGCCTATCACGGCTGGAAATTCGACGTCGATGGCAACTGCGTCGATCTGCCGACCTCGCCGCCGGAATCTTCCTACAAGGACACGATCAAGCTGCTCGCCTACCCGGTGCGCGAATGGGCCGACATCGTGTGGGTCTATATGGGCCCCCGGGAAGCGATGCCCGAACTGCCCCAGCTCGAGGTTGCCCTGGTGCCGCCGGGCAGCCGTTACGTCACCAAGAAGTGGCAGGACTGCAACTGGGTGCAGAGCCTCGAGGGCGCGATCGACACCTCGCACTTCTCCTTCCTCCACATGGTGCTGACCAAGGATGCCGAGGCCGCCCGCGCGGCGATGGCCAAGGCCGCGATCGCCGACCAGACGACGCAGAACGACCGTATCCGCTGGGTCCAGAACGACCCGCGGCCGAAGTTCCAGGTCAACGGCCACGATGCCGGGCTGGTGATCGGCGGCGCGCGCAGGACCGACGGGCCGGACCTCTACTGGCGCATCGCGCAGTTCCTGATGCCCAACCACGCCTACACGCCGACGGCGTTCCCGGGTGAGATCTACTACGGCCAGACCTGGGTGCCGGTCGACGACACCTCGTGCTGGATCTACACCTACAGCTGGCAACCCGAGCGGCCGTTCACCAACTCGGAACGCGCGAAGTTCGACGGCGGCTTCAACGTCCACGCGGAAGTCGATGCCAGTTACATGCCGCTGCGCAATCTCCGCAACGACTACCTGATCGACCGCAAGGTGCAGAAGCACGATACCTTCACCGGCATCGTGGGCGTCAGCGAACAGGATGCGGCGATCCAGGACAGCCAGGGTCCGATCCAGGATCGCGCGCGCGAACATCTCGGCCCGACCGACGTGGGCATCGTCGAATTCCGCAAGCTGCTGACCGGCTCTGCCCGCGCGGTCGCGGCCGGCCAGATGCCCAAAGCCCTGCAGAATCCGGGCCGCTATGCCGTGCGCTCAGGCGGCTGGGTCGCGTCGCCCGACAAGGATCTCGGCGCGGTCATGACCGAACGCTTCGGCCATCGCGACGGCTATATCGGCGAGCAGTATGGACTCGGCGAGTAGGTCGATCGACCAGGCGGGGCGACTGAAGAACGAGACTCGGGAGCGAAACGAATGCTGAGCAAGGCCGACAACGAGCTGCTGACGCGCAGCGGCAAGGGCACGGCGATGGGCGATCTGCTGCGCCGCTTCTGGATGCCGGCCCTGCTGTCGGAGGAGCTGCCCGAGCGGGACGGCCCGCCGCGCAAGATCCGGGTCATGGGCGAGAACCTGCTCGCCTTCCGCGACAGCACCGGCCGGATCGGCATCGTCGAGCCGCACTGCCCGCACCGCGGCGCCAATCTCTATTTCGGGCGCAACGAGGAATGTGGCCTGCGCTGCTCCTATCACGGCTGGAAATTCGACGTCGACGGCAACTGCGTCGACCTGCCGACCTCACCCCCTGAATCGTCCTACAAGGACACGATCAAGCTGCTCGCCTATCCGGTACGCGAATGGGCCGATA
>CAWUOG010000096.1:0-9158 GCA_963923875.1 uncultured Alphaproteobacteria bacterium | reverse complement strand
CCAGTCGACGCCCGAAACCTCGGCCGCGAGATCGGCGACGGTTGGCAGCGCCCGCGGTGCCGGCCCCTCCGAAGCGGCGGCACGCTTGAGGTCGGCCAGATCGGCCGGCCGCAGAAGCGCGTGCGCCTTCGTCCAGGCGTCCCGCAGGTCGGCATCCGCGATCGACCCGGCCACGATCTTCTCGTGATACCAGCGCCGCGGCAGCGTGACGGCGGCGCCGGCCACGCGCGCGAGGCGCGCGCCCGCCACCGCGAGACTCTCGGAGGTCTGGCCGAGGAAGGGATTGACGGCGACGCTCGACGCCAGCGGCCAGACCGGCGGAATGGCACGGGCGGCGCGGCTCACCGCGTCCTCGAGCGTTGCGAGAGCGGTCTCGGCGGCAGGATGCGAAGCGGACATGATCGAGGCTCCCTGATTTGTGCGGCGCGTCAGGACGCGCCGCGGCTCGACCAGCCGCCCACGAGCCGGTCGAAGATGGCGTTGGCGTAGAAGCCGTTGGAGAGATGCACGCGCAGCCCGGCGGCCGCCGGGTGATAGGCCCACAGCGGGAACATCGCCTGGACGATCGCGACCACGCCGAAGCTCAGGACCGCGAGCACGATCAGCACCCATTCGAGCGGGCCCGGCGCCGGCGTCACCGGCAGCACGCCCGCGGTGAGGAAAGTCGCCGCCATCTGGAGGGCGAAGTAGCCGACCGATGTCGCCAGGGCATAGACGGCGGTGCGCCGGGTGAGCGCCCGCGGAGCCGCATCGGCAAAGCCCTGCGCCAGCATGTAGGCGACACCGAAGATCAGGATGGCGCCCAGCGCGATCGCCTGCGGTGACTTGTGCGGCAGGCCGAAGGCGAGCCCGACGAGCGCATAGATCGCGAGCGCCGACACGAAGGCCCGGCCGACCGCCCGAGCGTCGGGAATGGCGACCGGGCCCGGCCTGCGGATCGCCGCGATCCGCTCCACGGCGCCGCCGGAGGCGAGGAAGGAGTGCGCCTTGTAGAGCGAGTGCGCCACGATGTGCAGCAGCGCCAGGGGAAAGAGCGCAAGTCCGCACTCGAGGATCATGAAGCCCATCTGCGCCACGGTGGACCAGGCAAGCGAGGTCTTGACCGCCGGCTGCGTCAGCATCACGAGGCCGCCGAACAGCGCCGTGAAGCCGCCGACCATCGCCAGCGCGGCGAGGACGCCGGGCGACAGCAGCATGATTTCGGCGAAGCGGATCAGCAGGAAGCCGCCGGCATTGATCACGCCGGCATGCAGCAGCGCCGACACCGGCGTCGGCGTCTCCATCACTTCGGTCAGCCAGCCGTGCGTGGGAAACTGCGCCGACTTGAGCAACGCCGCCAGCGCCAGCAGGATCGCGGCCATCACCGCGGCAGTACCGCCCTCGCCCGACCGCGCGGCCCTCAGGATCGTTCCGATGTCCGCCGTGCCGTAGGCCGCCCAAAGCGACACCACCGCGCCGAGCAGCGCGACATCGCCGATGCGCGCGGTGATGAACTTCTTGCGCGCCGCGCGCCGGGCGGCCACCCGATCCGGATAGAACAGCAGCAGCCGATGCAGGAACAGGCTGGTAGAGATCCAGGCGAGCAGGAGCTGCAGCAGATTGCCGGCCGTGACGAGCAGCAGCACGGCGGCGAGCGTCACGCAGAGCCAGCCGAGGAACGGGCCCTGCCGGGCCTCGCCGTCGAGGTAGGTCCGGGCATAGCGGACGACGATCCAGCCGATGAAGGTGACGAGCAGCAGCATCGTGGCGCTGACCGCGTCGAGCCGGACCGACAGTCCGGCGCCGTGGAAGCCGATCGCCGGGCTGGCGTAAGGTCCGGCGATCGCCAGGCCGGCCGTTGCGGCCAGCGCGGCGGCCAGCGCCAGCAGCGCGCCTGTTTCGGCCAGCCGGCCGGCATGACCGGGCCGGCGCCCGGTATTCAGGAAGCTCGCCGAGGCGCCGGCGAGCAGCGCGACGGGCGCCAGCCACGGCAGAAGATGAATTGGCACGGATCCTCCCCCCTGGATGCGGACTTGTCTTCGGGGAGGGAGATAGGCTCCGGCCTTACACAGATAAAATTCATTGTTTCTTATTAATCGTTCTATTTAATAGAACGATATGAGGGACCTCAACTACAACCACCTCCGCTATTTCTGGGCCGTCGCGCACGACGGCAGCCTGACGCGGGCGGCCGCGCACATGAACCTGTCGCAGTCGGCTCTGTCGGTGCAGATCCACAAGCTCGAGGACCGGGTCGGCCACCCGCTGTTCGAGCGCTCGGGCCGGAAGCTCGTCCTGACCGAGGCCGGCCGCATCGCGCTCGACTATGCCGATACGGTGTTCAAGGCCGGCGACGAACTGATGAGCACGCTGAGGGGCCAGCCGGTCGCCAGCCGACAGGTGCTTCGCGTCGGCGCGCTCACGACCCTGTCGCGCAACTTCCAGCTCGAATTCCTGCGGCCGCTGGTCGGCCGGCCGGACGTGGAGCTGATCGTCCGGTCGGGCAATATCCGCGACCTGCTGGCCCAGCTCGAGGCGCATGCCGTCGATGTCGTGCTGGCCAACAGCGCCGCGCCGCGCGATGCCCGCTCGTCGCTGCGCAACCACCTGCTCAACGAACAGCCGGTCAGCCTGGTCGGCCGGCCGAGGGCCGGCAAACGGAAGTTCCGCTTCCCGCAGGACCTCGTCCGCGAGCCGCTGCTGCTGCCCAGCCTCGACAGCGACATCCGCGTGGCGTTCGACCGGATCCTCGAGCTGGCCGGCATCCGGCCGACCATCCTGGCCGAGGTCGACGACATGGCGATGCTGCGACTGCTGGCCCGCGAGCGCGAGGGTGTCACCCTGGTTCCGCCGATCGTCGTGCGCGACGAACTGAAGTCGCGCATCCTGGTCGAGCACTGCCGGATTCCCGAAGTCACCGAACGCTTCTACGCGATCGTCCAGAAGCGCCGCTTCCCGAACCGGCTGCTGGGCGAACTGCTCTCCGGCAGCCGCGCGCCCATGGCCAGGCCGGCCCGGCACTAATGGCCGGCATCGGACGGGCGGCATTGGGCGGGCGGGCCGGCTTGCCGGTAGCACCGTCGAGGCCGCACTATCCTGCCGCACGGAGGATCCACGTATGACGACACCGATGGCCGGACCGGACCGCTTTCGAGACCGCGAGATCGTCTTCGCCAACGGCGCCAGCGGAACGACGATCGACATTCCCTCGGCGTCGCCGGTGAATTATCGCCAGGTCATCGCGGCGCCGGGCGACATGCCGAGGGTGACGATCGACGGCAAACTGTTCCTGCCGCCCGCCGCCGCGCGCGGGCCGGCGGCGCGGCTGCCGCTGGTGATCGTGGTGCCGGGCAGCCTGGGAGTCGCCCCCTCGCACGTCGCACATGCCGAGACGCTGACCGACGCGGGATTCGCGGCCTTCGTACTCGACGGCTTCGGCGCGCGCGGCGTCGCCTCGACGGTCGCCAACCAGACGCAGTTCTCCTTCGCGGCCAGCGCCTACGACGTGCTCGCGGCCTGGTCGGTGCTGGCCGCGCATCCGGCGATCGACGCCACCCGGATCGGCGCGCAAGGCCACAGCCGCGGCGGCTCGGCGGTGCTGACGGCCGCGACGCGGCGTTTCGCCGATGCCGTGGTCGGGCCGGGACGCGGCCTGATTGGCGTGCTCGCCGCCTATCCGTGGAGCGGCCATCAGTTCCTCGATCCCCGCACCGGCACGACCGAGGTGCGCGCGATCATGGGCGACGCCGACGAATGGTGCTCGCCGATGCAGGTGCAGGGTCATCTCCAGGCGATCCGGCTGGCCGGCGGCCGCGCGAGCCTGCGGCTGGTCGGCGGCGCGCACCACAGCTTCGACCGCGGCACGGCGATCGCCGACGTTGCCAACGCGTCGGTCTCGCCCGCGGCGCCGACCGCCTATCTCGCCGACGACGGATCCTTCATCCATCCGCTGCAGGACCGCCCCGATCCGGCGCTGACCGACCGCGACCTCATGGTCTACGGGCTGAAGGCGGGGTTCGGCCGCAAGGGCGCGAAGATCGGCAGCCATGACGGCGAGGCCGCGCTGTTCCGCGACGACATGCTGGCCTTCTGGCGACGTGTCCTGCGCGGCCAACCCGATCGATAAGGCGCGCCCTCAGACCCAGGCGTCGTTCAGTTCCACGCCCAGCAGGACCTTGCCCTGGATCTCGACGTTGACGTCGAAATCGAGCATCGCGTGGTGCGATGCGGTGTTCATGTCGCGAAAGAAGATCTGCATCGCGTGGCTATCGTGTGCCGCGCCGGCGCCGGCGCCTTCGAACAGCCGGTTGCAGGCGCGCCGGCACAATTCGGTGGCGTAGGCGGCGTTCCAGCGCGCCTGGGCCCGCGCCGCGGTCGGCATCGGCGGGTCGCGCCGCATCGCCTGCTCGAGCAGATCGCAGTTCTGCTGGGTCAGCGCCCAGGCGCAGGCGATCTCCGCACCCGCCTCGGCGACACGGCGCTGGATGCCGGGGTTATCGGCCTTCAGGCTGCCGGTGTAGACATCGCGGCGACCGCGCGTCTTGTCGATGAAGAGCTGCAGTCCGCGCTCCGCCATGCCGACGATCGTGCCCAGCAGCATGGTCGCCAGCGCCGGCCGGATCGGCAGCCGGTAGAGCGGGATGTCGACGCCGGGCACCGTCCCCTGCTGCGCCTCGACCATCGGCACGGCGTAGTGCTCGGGAACGAAGACGTCGTCGAGCACGATGTCCTTGGAACCGGTGCCGCGCATGCCGAGGGTGAACCAGGTGTCGTCGATGACCGCGTCCTTCTTCGGCATCACGACGATCAGCGGCGGACAGGCCTCGCCCGCATCGTTCGGGATGCCGCGACAACCGACGAGTACCCAGTCGCCGTGGTCGGCCCCGCTGGCGTAGGGCCAGCGGCCCTTGAGGATGTAGCCGCCGGCCGTGCGCCGGCAGGTGCCGCGCAGCGACGGCACGCCGGGAATCAGCATGCCGGCGTCGCCGCCGAAATACTCGTCCTGGCCGCGGCGCGGCATGCGGCCGGCAATGAAGGTGTGGGCCGCACACACCATCAGTACCCAGGACGCCGCGGTGCTGCCCTGCGCCACGATGCGCTCGGCTTCGACCAGCGCGCGGACCGGCAACTCGTAGCCGCCGTAGGCGGCCGGGCTGACGATACGGGTCACGCCGGATTGGTGCAGCAGTTCGACGGCGCGATCGCTCAGCCGTCGCGTCGCCTCGGACTCGGCCTCGGTCTCCCTGAGCGCCGCGACGATCTTCTCGGCATTGGCGGCCTCGTACATCGACCTTCTCCCCGGCTGGTCCGGCGCCGACTATCCCATCAAAGGCGCGGCATCGGCCACTCGCCGCGAACGGCCGCATCGCGGCCGGTCCAGCCGCGATGCCGCGCGCAACTTTCCGCTCCTCCGGGCGGATGCTACACCTTCGGAAAATCGGAGGAATGCATGGTTGCGAGCATCGGTCACTACGTCGCCAACAAGCCGGTGGCCGGCAAGAGCGGCCGCTCGGGCGAGATCACCAATCCCGCGACCGGCGAAGTGACCGCGAAAGTGGCCTTCGCCTCGGTCGAGGAAGTCGACGCCGCAGTGCAGGTGGCGAAGAAGGCGCAGCTTGCCTGGGCGGCGACGCCGCCGCTGCGCCGCCAGCGCATCATGTTCAACCTGAAAGGCCTGATCGAGAAGCGCACCGACGACCTGGCGCGGCATCTGTCGCTCGAGCACGGCAAGACCTTCGACGACGCCAAGGGCGAAGTGGGCCGCGGGCTGGAAGTGGTCGAGTTCGCCTGCGGCATCGCCCATCACATGCGCGGCGACTTCACCGAGCAGGTCGCGTCGGACATGGATTCGTGGTCGATCCGCCAGCCGCTGGGCGTGGTGGCCGGCATCACGCCGTTCAACTTCCCGATCATGATCCCGTGCTGGATGGGCGCGATGGCGGTGGCGACCGGCAACGCCTTCATCCTGAAGCCGTCGGAGAAGGACCCCTCGGCGCCGATGCTGCTGGCCGAACTCTATGCCGAGGCGGGCGCACCGGCCGGCATCTTCCAGGTGGTGAACGGCGACAAGGTCGCGGTCGATGCGCTGCTGAAGCACCCCGACGTGCCGGCGATCTCGTTCGTCGGCTCCACCGCGATCGGCGAGTACGTCTATCACACGGGCACGCAGATGAATAAGCGCGTGCAGGCGCTGTGCGGCGCCAAGAACCACATGGTGGTGATGCCCGACGCCGATCTCGACCAGGTGACCGACGCGCTGATGGGCGCGGCCTACGGTGCCGCCGGCGAGCGCTGCATGGCGATCTCGGTGGCGGTCGCGGTCGGCGGCATCGGCGACAGGCTGATCGAGAAGCTGGCGCCGCGGGTGCAGGGCCTCAAGGTCGGGCCCGGCCTCGACCCGCAGTCGGAGATGGGGCCCCTCGTCACCCGCCAGCATCGCGACAAGGTGATGGGCTATGTCGACCAGGGTGTGAAGGAAGGCGCGAAGCTCGTCGTCGACGGCCGCGGGCTGAAGCTGCAGGGCTACGAGAACGGCAACTTCATGGGCGGCTGCCTGTTCGACGGCGTGAAGCCCGAGATGACGATCTACAAGGACGAGATCTTCGGGCCGGTATTGTCGGTGGTGCGCTCGAACACGTTCGACGAGGCGATCAAGCTGGTGAACGACCACGCCTACGGCAACGGCACGGCGATCTTCACCCGCGACGGCGACGCCGCGCGTGCCTTCGCCAGCAACGTCAAGATCGGCATGGTCGGCATCAACGTGCCGATCCCGGTGCCGGTCGCCTATCACAGCTTCGGCGGCTGGAAGGCCTCGGTGTTCGGCGACCACGGCATCTACGGCATGGAAGGCGTGCGCTTCTACACCAAGCTCAAGACCATCACCGCGCGCTGGCCGACCGGCATCCGCTCGGGCGCGGAGTTCAATTTCAAGTCGAGGGCGTGAACGCTCGCGATCCATCAGGCATTAAGGGAGGAAACCGTGGCAGACCTTGAAATTTTTGGCGTTCCGTTCAGCAACTATGTCCGCTCCGTCCGCATGTTGTGCGAGGAGAAAGGCGTACCCTACAAGTTGACGCCGTCGCTGCCGCAATCGCCGGAGGTCAAGGCTATCCATCCAGCGGGGCAGATCCCGGTCGCAAGACACGGCGACGTGGCGCTGTTCGAATCCAAGGCGATCGCGACCTATATAGACCGTGCCTTCCCCGGAACGATGTTCATTCCCAAGGATCCGGTGGCGCACGCCCTGGTCGAGCAATGGGTGTCGTACGGAAACGTCAAGGTCGACCGCTGGATCATGCGCGAATTCGTCGTGCCGTCGGTGTTCTTCGACAAGGCAAAAGGTCCGGATACGGCGAAGATCAACGCCGCCCTGCCCGAGATCGAGAAATGCTGTGCCGCGCTTGACTCGGCGGTGGCCAAGACAGGCTACCTCGCAGGCGGCGAACTCACCTACGCCGACATGAATGTGCTGCCGATGCTGGCGACATTGCAGGGCTTTCCTGCCGGCAAGAGCCTGATGGACAAGTTCCCTGGCCTGACGGCCTATGTCGCCAGGCTGTCCGAGCGACCTTCCTTCAAGAACACCGCGCCGCCGCCCCGGAAGTGATACACTTCAAGCGTTTGGAATAATTGAAAGCATCGAAGGGAGGAATCCGTGGTCGATCGTGGTCGTCGTCATTTCGTGCGCTCGTCGGGCGCCATCGCAACGCTTGCCAGCTTGGGTCTGGCGGGCCGCGCCGGCGCCCAGGGTGCGCCGCTCGAGACCGTGAAGATCGTCACCGGATTCCCGCCGGGCGGCACGTCCGACACGCTGTGCCGCCGCGTCGCCGAGGGCATGAAGGGCTCGGCCTTCACCAAGGCCGCGATCGTCGAGAACAAGCCGGGCGCCGGCGGCCAGATCGCGGTGAGCGCGATGAAGGGCGCCGCCACCGATGGCAGCATCCTGCTGCAGACGCCGGCCTCGATGCTGATGATCTATCCGCACATCTACAAGAGCCTGCCCTACAACGCCTTCACCGACGTCACTCCGGTCACGCTGGCCTGCACCTTCGATTTCGGCTTCTGCGTCGGTCCGGCCGTGCCCGACAGCGTCAAGGACATCAAGGGCTTCCTCGAGTGGGCCAAGGCCAACCCCGACAAGGCCAACTACGGCTCGCCGGGCGCAGGCTCGGTGCCGCACTTCATCGGCGTGATGATGGGCCGCGAGGTCGGCATCGAACTGAAGCACGTCGCCTACCGCGGCTCCGCGCCCGCCGTTCAGGACCTCGTCGCCGGCCAGTTGCAGGCCGTGTCGGCGCCGGTCGGCGAGTTCACCCAGCAGGCCAACGCCGGCAAGATCCGCTATCTCGGCGTATCCGGCGCCACGCGCAGCCGCTTCGCACCGAACGTGCCGACCTATGCCGAGCAGGGCTACAAGGACCTGGTGTTCTCGGAGTGGTTCGGCTTCTTCGCGCCGGGCGGCACGTCACCCGATGTCGTGAACCGCGCCAATGCGGTGCTGCGCACGGCGCTGGCGCAGAAGGACGTGGTCGACGGCATCGCCGTCATGGGTCTGGAAGCCAAGTCCTCGACGCCTCAGGAACTCGGAACCCTGCTGAAGTCGAGCTACGACCAATGGGGCCCGATCGTGAAGAAGATCGGATTCACCGCCGATTCCTGATCCAAACTACACGTACCGCCTGACCCTCCCCGCGCGATAGCGCGGGGAGGATTCGTTGAATGTGACGGCCGTTCCCGCGGGGCCTAGGACGTGAACGTGCTCGCGAGATAGACGGCGAGCACCGCGAACACCCAGAGGTCGGTGAGCATCGCGACCCGGCGCTTGAGGTTCAGGCCGCCCTGGAAGAGATGCCCCAATCCGGCGAAGCCGTAATAGAGGCCGCTCACCAGGGCCGCCGGCACCAACAGGCTGCGGTCGAGCACCGACAGAACGCCCAGCGTGCCCATGGCGAGGTTGGCGAAGCCGACTTCGCGCATGACCGGCAGCACCTCGTCGCCCTTGATGCCGAAGATCTGCTGGGTGGTCAGTTCCGGCCGCAGGGTCTGGCGCAGGCCGGCCATCAGCAGCCGTACGCCACCGGCCCAGAACGCCATCCAGAAGGCGAGCAGCACGAGGAAGCCTGACGGCGCGTGCATCACGAAGCGATCGACGATCGCCAGTGCCAGCGGGAGAACGA
>CAWUOG010000095.1:0-9206 GCA_963923875.1 uncultured Alphaproteobacteria bacterium | reverse complement strand
GCGGCCCTGCGCAACGCCATCATGAGCGGCAAGAGCCAGGCCGAGTGGCTCGACGTGCTGGAGTGGATCTACGGCGGCAACGGATTGGATTGACGACCGGGCCGGTGAGAGTTCGGGCCGCAGCCTCACTCGAATCCCACTGAAATCGCGTTCGGTGGGACGAATTGGAGCCCGCCCAATGGGGCATTTGGAGCGGGAATCCCTCTTCCGGCGGGACTTCCCCTCTCGTCTATCCGCAAGAAGCTAGTGCATGAGCCGAGACCTTCGGCGCGGCGGCTAGTTTGCCATCCAGCCACCGTCGACCATTAGGTTCTCGCCGGTGATGAACGTTGCCTCGTCGGATGCGAGGAACAGCGCGGCATTGGCGACGTCCTCCGAGCGGCCGAGCCGCGGCAGCGGCGTGCGGGCATGGCTGTACTCGATCCAGCGCGGTTCGATGGCGCGGCCGCTCTTGCCAGTGAGGATCTTGCCGGGCGCGACCGCGTTGCAGACGATTGAGTCCTTGCCATAGTCGGCCGCGATCTGACGCGTCATGTACACCACCGCCGACTTCGAGACGCCATAGGAGCAATCCTCGGGCGAGGAGATCATGCCGTGCTGGGAAGAAATGTTGACAATCCGGCCGCGCACCTCGTTGCGTATGTCCTGGGTCAGCATGCGGCGAACCGCGGCTCGGCACATCAGGAAGACGCCGGTGACGTTCACCGCCATGACCCGGTTCCATTCCTCGAGGCTGGTCTCAGTGAGCATTTTGCCCGACCGCACCACGGCGTCATTGACCACGATGTCGAGTCGGCCGGTCGGATCGGCGGCGCGGCGTACTGCTTCCTCGACGTCGGCCTCGCGGGAAACGTCGCCTTGGAAGAACGGAACCTTCAGGATCCGGTGAGTCGGCTCGCCGCCCTCGAGTACCCGATCGGTAATGTCCATGAGCAGGAGCGTCGCGCCTTCATCATGGAATTTCCTGGCAATGGCGCGGCCGATTCCGGACGAAGCACCGGTGATCAGGGCGGTCTTGCCGGCCAGTCTCTGCCGGGAGGAGCGATTCATCGTTGCCTCAGGATCATGTCGCGCTCGAGTCTTGCCACCCAGCGCGCGAAGGGAAACAGCAACACGAAGAAAATAACCGCGGCGGCAGTCAGCGGCGTGGGATTGTAGGTCTGCTCCTGTGCGACGCGCGCTGAGCGCAGCAGCTCGGGCAGTGAGACCAATGCCGCGATTGAGGTCGTCTTGACCAGCTCAAGTGAATTCGAGGCAAGCGGCGCCAGCACGCGACTGAGGGCCTGTGGCAGGATCACCAGGAAAACGACGCCAAGCGGCCGCATGCCGAGCGCCCGCGCGGCCTCGCGTTGGCCGAGCGGCACCGCCTCGATGCCCGCACGGAAAATTTCGCCATAGTAGCCGGAGTTGTTCAGCACCAGGGCGAGCACGCAGGCCGCGAAAGAAGGCAGCTTCAGCCCGAGGAATGGCAGGCCATAGAAGATCAGGATCAGCAGCACCAGCACGGGAAACGAACGGAAGAGATCGATCCAGATCAGGAGCGCCACGTTCAGCGGTCTACTGTGGAAGGAGTAGGCGACAGCGATGGTCAGTCCGGCCGTGATCGCAATCGGCAGGGTGACGGCGGCAAGCAGGGCCGTAAGCTGCAGACCCTGCCATAGCAGCGGCCAGATGCGGACGAACGAATCCCAATCGGCGAAATTGTCGATGAAGAGCTGCAATGTCTCCATCAGCGATGCCCCTTCGCCGGAACGGGGCCGAGCCCCTCAAGCCATCGGCTCGCGACCACCAAAGGCACGAAAAACAGGAGATAGAATGCGGCGGCCAGGGTAAGCGGCGAAGGGTTAGCGGCGATCGCCATGGCGCTCTGGGCGCGGCCCAGCAACTCGGGCAGAGACACGGCGGTGCCGAGCGCCGTGCCCTTCGTGATGGCGATGGCGCGGTTGGCGAGCAGCGGCACCGCTACCTGGATGGCTTGCGGCAGGATGACCCGAAACAGGATCAGGAAGAAGCCCAACCCCAGCGAGCGTGCGGCGTCCCATTGGCCCTGTGGCACGGACTGGATCGCCGACCAGAATATCTCGGTGGCGAATGCCGAAAGCACCAGGCCGAGTGACAACACGGTGGCGGCGAAGGGCGAGAGCTGGATGTCGGCATACGGCAGGCCGAAGTAGATGAATATGATCACGACGAGCTGAGGCAGCGTGCGAAAAATGTCGACGAAGCCGATGATGGCGATGTCGGCAGCGCGCACCCGCATGGCCCGCACGACGGCGAGCGCAAGGCCGAGGCCGACGCCGACTACGATGGTGAGCAGCGCCACCTCGACCGTGACCCAGAACCCCGCCAGAACGGACGGACCGTACTGGACGAGAATCTGGCGGTTGAAGAAATTGTCGAGGAGCGGGTTCACGCCTTGAGGAGACGAGCGGCCGTCAGTTGCACTTCAATTCGTGCGGCTTGTCGTCATAGTTCTTGAAACCCGGCGGGCCAAAACCCGGGAAGATCGTGCTGATCGAAGAGCCTGGATCGACCTTGGCGCCGTACCACTTCTCGTAGAGCTTTACGAGCACGCCGTCCTTCTTCATGCATTCAATCGCCATCTCGACGGTGTTGCGGTACTCGGCGTCGTCGAGCCGGAAGGCATAGCCGAAATTGCGGCCGTTAAAGTCCTTGAAGCCAACCTTGATGGCCTTGTTCTGGCTGGCAGCGAAGACCGTGGTCGGAATTTCATTCAATGCCGTAAAGGCACGGCGCGTGATCACAGCCTGGACGGAATCGGGAAAGGTTTCATAACGCTGTACCTCGAATCCGTACTTCTCGGCATTGGCGGTGGCCCAAGTATCGGAAATGGTGCCGCGATTTACGGCCAGTTGCTTGCCCTTCAGGTCCTCGAAGCCGTTCATGCTGTCGGCGGCGCGGATCAGAAATCCGTTGCCGGTGGCGAAGAAGGGCTCGGTGTAGAGCATGCGCTCGGCACGTTCAGCGGTAATGTTGAGCGGATTGACCGTAAACTCAATGCGCTTGGAAAAAAGCGCAGCAAAGAGCCCTGAGAAATTGATGTCGACGATCTCGACATCGGGGCGCCCGATCCGCTTGGCGACTTCCTTGATCATGTCGACGCCGAATCCTTCCGGGCCGCTGGTGCCGCGAACCATCCAGGGCGCTACGCCGAAATCGGATCCGACAACCAACTTCTTATCCTTCGGGTGATCGGCGTCTTGCGCCAGCGCCGCGCCGGCGAAGGAAACGGCGGCCAGCGCCGACAAAATAGAACGTGCAAACATTATTCTAACCCCATTCCCTGTGCAGTGAAGCAATTCCCGTGCCTTAGCCTGACGTGTTGACGCTCGCCCCGCCGTCGACCGGCAGGGTGACGCCGGTGATGAAGCCGGCCTCATCCGAGGCCAGGAATAGGGCGGCATTGGCCACGTCCCAGCCGGTGCCCATCTTGCGGCGCAGCGGGACCTTGGCGTCGCGCATCGCCTCGATCTCGGCGCGGGTCTTCTTGAACTCGCGGGCGCGGGTGTCGACCGCCATCGGCGTGTTCATCAGGCCGGGCAGGATGACATTGGCGCGCACGCCGTACTGGGCGTTCTGATAGGCGAGCTGCTCTGTGAAGGCGACCATCGCGGCCTTCGTCGCCTTGTAGGCGACGTAGGGATAGGTGGTCAGCACCGCCATCGAGGAAATGTTGATGATTGCGCCACTGCCCTGCTGGCGCATGATCGGGATCACCTCTTTGCAGGCCAGGATGCAGCTCTTGAGGTTGATCGCGGTGCAGCGGTCGAGCGCTTCCTCGGTGATCTTGTCGAGCTCGGCGTCGCCGCCGGCGATCGAGACGCCGACATTGTTGTGCAGCACGTCGATGCGGCCCCAGCGCTTCATCGCATCGGCAACCATGCCCTTGAGATCGGCGTGCTTGGTGACGTCGGCCTTGAAGGCGGCGCCGATGCCCTGCTTCTGCTTGATCAGTTCGACCGTTTCCTCGGCCGATTCCAGGCGGTGATCGACGCACAGCACCTTGGCACCCTCGCGGGCGAAGGTGAGGGCGGTGGCGCGGCCGTTGCCGACGCCTTCGCCCGGGCTCTGGCCTGCGCCGACGACGATGGCGACCTTGTCCTTGAGACGCATGTCACGACACTCCCGGGATCGGATACTGCTTGAGCACTTCCTTGTATTGCGGCTCGTTGTCGATCTTCATCGTGGCGAGGACACGCACCACCGCGCAGTAGAAGGCGGTGGTCAGCACCAGGTCGGTCATGTGCTCGTTGCTGAGGTGCTTGCTGATCTCGGCGAAGGTGGCATCAGACATGCCGATGTCGCGCACCATCTCGCGCGCGCCCTTGAGCACCAGCTTGGCGAGCGGGTCCAGGGTCGAGGGCTTGCCCTCGGTCTCGAGGAACAGGTTCTTGATGTCCTCGTCGGTGACGCCGAACTCCTTGCCGATCTTCACGTGGTGCGTGAATTCGTACTCGGACTTTTCCATCCAGCCCACCTGCAGGATCGCCAGCTCGCGCAGACGTGGATCGAGCGTGCTCTTGTGGCGAATGTAATTGCCGATGCCGTGGAAGGCGCGTGCCATGCCCGGCGAGTTGACCAGCAGGCGGGTCAGGTTGATCGGCCGCTTGAGGAGGTCTTTCTGATCGGCCGGAAGCTGATCGACGTCGATGTAGGGCAGGCGGGCCATGTTCTTCGTTTCCTCCTATTGCGCTTGGCTGTCGCGTTCCGGCCCCTGCAGGGTCACGCCGCCGTCGATCACCAGCACTTGGCCGGTGATGTAGCGGGCGTGATTGCTCAGCAGGAAGCGCACGCCCTGGCCGATGTCCCAGCCAGTCCCCTCGATCTTGAGGACCGAGGCGTTGGCGCGCTGGCGGCGGTTGGCCTCGCTCATGCCGTTACCGCGATTGACCATCGGCGTGTACATCGGGCCGGGGCAGATGCAGTTGACGCGGATCCTGTCCTTGCCGTGATCGACCGCCATCGCCTGGGTCAGGCCGATGACGGCCTGCTTGGAGACGGTGTAGGTCGTGAGACCGCGCGGCCGCAGGGCCGAGATCGACGAGATGTTGACGATGGCGCCGCCTTTCGCGGTCTTGATCATTGCCGGGATCGCGTGCTTGGAGAGCAGGAACATCGTCTCGACATTGACCTGCATGACGCGGCGGTATTCCTCGGGCTTCTCGTCGACGACGCTGCCGCGGCTGCCGATGCCGATATTGTTGTCGAGGAAGTCGAGCCGGCCCCAGTGATCGACGGCGGCATCGATCAGCCCGCGGCAGTCGCTTTCCTTCGTGGCATCGAAGCCGTGGGCGATCGCGGTTCCGCCCTCGGCCTGGATCATCTCGACGGTACGTTCGGCCAGCTTCTTGTCGAGGTCGGCCACAACCACCTTGGTGCCCGATCGCGCCAGCAGGATCGCCGCCGCGCGGCCGTTGCCGATGCCGTCGCCCGCGGCGCCGCCGCCCGACACGATGGCCACCTTGCCGCTGAGGCCGAGATCGTCTTCAGGACCCTTCATTTCACGACATCCCATTCGATCTTGAAGGCGTCACCCTGGGGCTTGATGTGCCCTGCATTGGCGCCGGGGAAGTGGGCAGGGCAGAGCAGGGCATTGCTCTCGACGCAGTCCTCGAGGAGTTTGCGGCGGCTGCGCGCCGACATCTCCTGGTCCCAGCAGAACTGGCTCGACCATTCGGGGTAATAGACCTGGATCGGGTGATGCATGATGTCGCCCGAGAAGGTCGCCTGCTTTCCCCCATCCTTGAGATTGATGGCGATCGAGCCCGGCGTATGGCCGGGATAGTCCTTGATGGTGAGCAGAGGGTCGGGCTGGTGATCGGAATCGATCATGACTGCCCGGCCGGCCTCGACGATCGGCAGCACCGAGTCGTCGAAGGAGCCGTCGTTTACCGCTCCTTCGCCCTGCTGCGCGCGCTCCTTTTCCCAGTGGGCGTATTCGCGCTTGGCAAACAGGTACTTGGCGTTCCGGAACGTCGGTACCCAGCGGCCATTCTCGAGTTTCGTGTTCCAGCCGACGTGATCGACATGCAGGTGGGTGCACATCACGAAGTCGACCGAATCGGGGTCGCAGCCACAGGCCTTGAGGCGGTTGAGAAACGGCGTATCGAGCTTGTTCCAGGCCGCATTGTGCCGCTGCTTGTCGTTACCGAGGCAGGTGTCGACCAGGATCGTGTGCTTGCCGGTCCTGACGATCCAGGTGTGAACGGAGCCGATCAGGCGGTCGTTGGTCGGATCGACGTGATCGGGGCACATCCAGCCCTTGTGAGCATCGAACGCCGCCTGCTCGAACTTCGGAAACATGCGGTTTGGCCGGAAGCCCGCGGCACAGAGCTCCTCGACCTTTTCGATGGTGGCATTGCCGATACGGCGCACGGTCATCCTGATGGCTCCCTAGAACGTCACGACGCTGCGGATCGACTTGCCTTCGTGCATGAGATGGAAGGCATCGTTGATCTTCTCGACGGGCATCACGTGGGTGATCAGCGAATCGATGTCGATCTTGCCGTCCATGTACCAGTCGACGATCTTGGGCACGTCGCGACGTCCCTTGGCACCGCCGAACGCCGTGCCCATCCAGTGCCGGCCGGTCACCAGCTGGAACGGGCGGGTAGAGATCTCCTGGCCGGCGCCCGCGACACCGATGATCACCGACTTGCCCCAGCCGCGATGGCAGCATTCCAGGGCTTGGCGCATCAGCTTGGTGTTGCCGACGCACTCGAAGGAATAGTCGGCGCCGCCGTCGGTCAGCTCGACGAGATGGCCGACCAGATCCTTGGAACCCAGGTCCTTCGGATTGACGAAGTGCGTCATGCCGAACTTGCGGCCCAGCGCCTCGCGGTCGGGATTGAGGTCGACGCCGACGATCATGTTGGCGCCGACCATGCGTGCGCCCTGCACCACGTTGAGGCCGATGCCGCCCAGGCCGAAGACGACGACGTTGGCGCCGGGCTCAACCTTGGCGGTGTTGATCACGGCGCCGATGCCGGTGGTGACGCCGCAGCCGATGTAGCAGACCTTGTCGAACGGTGCGTCGGGCCTGATCTTGGCCAGCGCGATTTCGGGCAGCACCGTGTAGTTCGAGAAGGTCGAGCAGCCCATGTAGTGATGGACCTTCTTGCCCTTGATCGAGAAGCGGCTGGTGCCATCGGGCATCACGCCCTGGCCCTGGGTGCCGCGGATTGCGGTGCAGAGGTTGGTCTTGCCGCTGAGGCAGGATTTGCAGGCGCGGCACTCGGGCGTGTAGAGCGGAATCACGTGGTCGCCTTTCTTGAGCGACACGATGCCGGGACCGACATCGACCACCACGCCTGCGCCCTCATGGCCGAAGATCACCGGGAAAAGCCCTTCGGGATCGCCGCCGGAGCGCGTGAACTCGTCGGTATGGCAGACACCCGACGCTTTGATTTCGACCAGGACCTCACCGAACTTCGGTCCCTCGAGATCGACCGTCTCGATTTCCAGTTCCTTGCCGGCCTCGAAACAGACCGCAGCCTTCGTCTTCACGCGCCCTCCCCGGAGTATGGCGCGAAGCCTAGCCCACGTGCCGGACCCGAGTCGCGAGCGAATTGAGTTCTTCCGCACCGCGCGACGTCACCAGAACGCCTGCGCCGATGTTGACCCGAACCATGCCGAGGCAGGCGTTGGGTTCGAGCTCGAGGCTCATGCCTTCCTTCAGTACGAGCTCGCCGCGGCGGATCCCAGGACGGGCAGCGCCCTCGATCGGTTCCTCGCGCGTGCCCTTCAGCTGCTCGCGATTGACCGGCGTGAAGCCGGTCGAGCCGAACGTCAATGTGTGGAGGAGCGGCGTCTTGCTCCAGCAGCCCGATACGGCGAGCGGCTGTTCCATCGCGTGGACGACCGAGGCGAAGGTGACGCCCGGTTTCACGGCGGCGAGCCCGGCCTCGTAGGAGGCGCGCGCAACGGCTTCCAGCCGGCGCACGACGTCGTCCACCGGATCGAGCGCGACCGACATGTTCACCTGGCCTTCGACACCGCCATAGATCGTGTGGATTTCGGCCTGGACGAGGTCGCCCGCTTCAAGGACCCGCGGTGGCTCGGCCCGCAGGCTCCAGCGCGGCACCCCCCAGCCGATATTGTCCTTGCCCGACTGCAGGCTGAAAAACGGGTAACGCAGGTCGCATCCCCAGCGATGGATCTCGCGCACCGTCTCGGCATAGACCTCGGCTTCACTGACGCCGGGCCGCGCCGTCTCCAACATCACCCTGCAGGCTTCCTCGCTCACCCGGGCGGAGAATCGCAGCAGGGCGATCTCCTCGGCGCTCTTGACCAGCATGAAATCGGTGAAGGAAAGCGTGAAATCGGTGACCGTCGACTCGGGCAGGGCCTTGACGAAGTTATTGTGGAAGCCGAGTGGCAAGAGGCCTTCCGCCTCGCCCGGAGCGGTCGGACCGAAGCCCACGATACCGATGCGCCCCTTCGCCAGCCCGCGCTCCTTCAATACTTCCGCGACCTTGGCGCCGCCCGCGCTCATGCGCACGTCGGGCACCCAGACATCGTGGCCGCGGCGCTGGCTTTCGAAGATACGGCTGATGCGGCTGCCGCCGAACGCCAGCAGCACGGGGTCGCTCTTGAGTGGCAAGACAACGACGGCGTCGAGAAAGTCGTCGATCAGATAGGATTCCAGCCGCTCGCGGCCCTGGAAGCTGCCGACCACAATGGCGTCGAGGCCTTGTGCCGACATCAGGGCGCGCAGGCCAGCATAGCGGCGGTCGCGCTCGGCAAGGGTGAGTTGCGGGCCGGGTTCCGCCGGCCGCTCGCCCGGTCTCATGCTCGCGTCCGCCCTAGTCGACCGGTGCGTGGAGGGCTCTCAGCTGCTCGGCGACCTCGACATGCGGGCGCACGTCGATGATCTCGGCGATCTTCTGGCCGCCCGCACCGGCGCCGCCGATGGTCGCGGGATTGCCGGCGAGGCCCCAGGCGCGCGGCACGATCGAGGCGTCGCGCTGCCACTTCTTGGTCGGACGACCCTCGACGAAGGCGGCGAGTTCACGCTCCCACAGACGGCGTATGGCGATAACGCCCACATCGGCGCGGCCAAGCCGCTCGCCCTCGCGGTCGGTGATCAGACCCTGGCCGACCTGCGCCACGTCGTCCTGCAGGCGAACCAGATCGACCTTGCTCTTGTCGATGTCGCGCATGGAGATCCTGCCCTCAAGAACGTC
>CAWUOG010000094.1:0-9597 GCA_963923875.1 uncultured Alphaproteobacteria bacterium | reverse complement strand
TTGCCGTCGGGCTTGGCGCGCGCCACGACCTGGCTGCCGATATTGCCCGAGGCGCCCGGTATGTTCTCGACCACGACCGGCTGGCCGAGCTTGGGTGCCAGTCGCTCGCCGACGAATCGGCCGATCATGTCGGGACCGCCGGCCGGCGTGTAGGGCACGATCATGCGGATCTGTTGGTCGGGCCACGCCGCCAAGGCAGTACGCGCCAATAGCGGCACGGTCGCGAGACCGGCCAGGACGGGAAAGAGAGAGCGTCGGAACATGATCCATTGAAGCAGTCCGGCTGCAAAACGTCGATACAACTGTAGCGTGCTTGTAAATCGTATACGACGATCAATAATTGTATCCCGCTTTTGCAGTGGAGCATGACATGCAGGCAAGGGTACGGACTGTTGCTTTCCAGGGAATCGATGTGCTGCCCGTCGACGTGCAGATCCTGGTGGCGCCTGGCAACCTCGCCTTCGCGATGGTCGGGCTGGCGGACAAGGCGGTGGGCGAAAGCCGAGAGCGCATCCGCGCAGCCTTGCGCGCCATGGGACTGGCGCTGCCGTCCGAGCGCATCTCGGTCAATCTCTCGCCCGCCGATCTCGCCAAGGAAGGAAGCCACTACGACCTGCCGATCGCGCTCGGCCTGCTCGCTGCCATGGGGGTGATCCCGCGCGACAGTCTCGCGGGCTACGTCGTGCTGGGCGAACTGGCGCTCGACGGCGCGCTGTCGCGGGTTCCGGGCGTCCTTCCGGCCGCCGTTGCGGCGATGGCGGCTGGGCGCGGGCTGATTTGTCCGGCGGCCTGTGGCTCCGAGGCGGCCTTGAGCGGGCTGGGTGCGGGCGATGCCGATGCCGATCGGCCGGTTATCCTCGCGGCACCGTCACTGCTGGCCCTGATCAACCACCTGCGCGGCCAGCAGGTTCTGCCGCCGCCCAAGGCCGAGTTGGCCGACGACGGCGTGACCTATCCCGACCTTGCCGAGATCAAAGGCCAGGAGAGCGCTAAGCGAGTGCTCGAGGTGGCCGCCGCCGGCGGCCACAATCTGCTGATGGTCGGCCCGCCCGGCTCGGGCAAGTCGATGCTGGCGTCGCGCTTGCCGGGCCTGCTGCCCCCGCTCGAAGCGGAAGAGGCTCTCGAGGCAACCATGGTGCGTTCCCTTGCGGGCGAGACCGGCGATGGCCGGCTCAGCCGCCGACGTGTGTTCCGCGATCCGCATCACTCGGCGACGCTGCAGGCGCTGATTGGCGGTGGCGCCCGCGCCCGTCCGGGCGAAGTCTCGCTCGCCCATCACGGTGTGCTGTTCCTCGACGAGCTGCCGGAGTTCAACCGCGCCACCCTGGAGGCGCTGCGCCAGCCGATCGAGACCGGCCGGGTTACCGTCTCGCGCGCTGCTGCCCATGTCACCTATCCGGCGCGCTTCCAGCTGGTGGCAGCGATGAACCCGTGCCGCTGTGGCCATCTTATGGAAGCGAGCGGAGGCTGCGGCCGGGCCCCACGCTGCGGCGTCGACTATCAGGGCAAGCTTTCGGGTCCATTGCTCGACCGCATCGATCTCTGCATCGACGTACCCAAGGTTGCCGCCGCCGATCTCGCGTTGCCGCCGCCGGCCGAAGGCTCGGCCGATATTGCCGCCCGGGTTGCGGCCGCGCGCACCGTCCAGCGCGAACGATTGACCGCGCTCGCCCGCAAGGGCCGGATCGCCGAGGTCGAGTCCGAGCCGACCGCCGGGCTGCTGGCCGACCTGGCGCGCGGCTGGTCGAAGCCGCGCTGCAACGCAGATACCGATGGCACCCTGCTTGCCGCGATCGCCGAGCCCGACGCCGAGGGCCGCGCGTTACTCACCCGGGCCGCCGAGCGGCTCGGTCTGTCGGCGCGCGCCTGGCACCGCACGTTGCGCGTGGCGCGCACCCTGGCCGATCTCGACGGGTCGGATGCGGTGCGCCGCCTGCACATCGCCGAGGCGCTGAGCTACCGCCGCTCCGAACCGCGCGCGGCATTGGCGGCCTGACCCCGTCGCTTCAGCCGCGTAGATCTTCCAGCGGCCAGACAAGCTGGCGGCGGGCGCGCAACAGCAGCGACACGAAGCGGAAGCCGAACCGGCGGTAGAGCGTGGGCAGCAGGCCGGTATCGGGAATCTCGAACGCGGGATCGAGGCGGTAAATCTCGCGAACGATGCCGACGGCTTCCTCGAGATCGTGGCGGGCCATGCGATGGGCGAGCGGCCACAGCAGGCCGGCGAGGGCACGCTTGCGTCGCTCGGTCAGTTCGTTGCGCTCCTGCAACTGCGCCATGACCTTGGTGTAGATCGCATGCTCGGCCCGCACGATCGGGATCTCCGCCTGCATCGTGTTCGGTGCCTGCAGGCGTCCGCGATCGTGATGGCGGTGCACCAGCACCGTACCGCGATAGGTCGCGAGCCGCGGATGGCGCAGCGCCGCTTCGAGCACGAACATGCGGTCGTCGACGGCGAGAAACTCCGGCCGATGGGGAATATCCCTGATGAACTCGCGCCGGAACAGGAAGGCCGAATAGTGCGAATATTCACCTTCGCCGAGTTGCTGGGCGATGAAGTCGTCGTTCGCCACCAGTGTTGCATCGGTCGACGCGCCGGTGCGGTCGTCGAAGGTGCGATAGTCGCCCAGCACGATATCGGCGCCGGTCTCGCGGGCGATGGCGATCTGCGCGTCGTTCGCGCCGGGCTCGAGCCAGTCGTCGGAGTCGAGGAAGCGGACGTACTGACCTCGCGCCCTGGCGAAGCCTGTGTTTACCGCCCAGTCCTTGCCCCAGTTCTCGGTGCGGATGGCGATCAGGTCGGGCTGCGCCGCCAGCCATGCCGAGGTGCCGTCGCTGCTGCCGTCATCGACGACGATGATCTCGTGGGAACAGGCCGTGCCGCGGCAGGAGTCTATCGCTTTGGGCAACGACCACAGGCGATTGAAGCTCGGGATGATGATCGAAAGGGCAACCAGGAAGTGTCTCGCCGTGCCTGCGCCACGACTGTGACAGGTTTCCCCGAAGGTGCCAACGCAGGCAGCCGCGACGGCCCCGCTACGGGTCGATCAGGACGCCCGGGTTCATCATGCCCTTGGGATCGAGCTCGCGCTTGGCGCCGCGCAACGCTCGGGCGAACAGCTCGGGCCGCTGCTTGTCGTAGAACGGCCGATGGAATCGGCCGACCGCGTGATGGTGCGTGGTGGTTCCGCCATGCTCGACTGTCGCGGCGGTGCAGGTCGTGAGAACCTGCATGAACTGCTCGAGCTGCTTGCGCTTGTCCAGCAAGCCGCCGAACGTGAAATAGAGGCACGGACCGTCGGGATAGACGTGGGTGAAGCGGCAAGTGACGAAACCGTCGCGGCCGGTAACCTGCTTGATCGTGTCCCGGGTGATCTTCGTAATTTTGGTGTGGAAGTCGCGCATGCGATCCCACGTCATCGATGTTTCGAACGTGGAGGAGAGGATCCCGCGCGCGGCGGCATGCTCGCTATAGTGCGGTGCGCGGATGAACTTGTTGCGCCAGGCGCCGGCGGCGCCCGAGCGGTGGGCGTTCTCGTCGTCGGCCGCATTGGGATCTGCCTTGCCGCCATGGGCTTCGCAGATCTCCAGCGCACGTTTCATCCAGGCATCGAGCGGATGGTCGGCGCCCTCGAACGCCAGCACCAGCACCGCCTCCGTGCTGGTCCACGGGATGTTGGGCAGCGCTTCACGCGCCTCGAGCAGTCGGCAGTTGGCGGGATAGAGGCCGGCCTGCGTGATGTCGCGCACCGCGTCGGCGCCGGAGAAGAAGTCCTTGAAGCGCACGCTCGCCGAGGCACGGAATGTCGGCTTCTTGCGCAGCCGCACCCAGGCCTCCGTGATGATGCCGAGGATTCCCTCGGAGCCGAGGAACATGCGGTCGGGCGAGGGCCCTGCGCCGGAGCCCGGCAGGCGGCGGGTCTCGAGCGTGCCGGCCGGCGTCACCACCCGCGTGCTTTCGACGAAATCGTCGATGTGGGTGTAGAGCGTGGCGTAGTGGCCGCCCGAGCGCGTGGCGATCCAGCCGCCCAGGGTCGAGCAGCGATAGGCCTGCATGTAGTGGCGCATCGTGAACGGCGAGGAGCGCAACTGGTCCTCGATTGCGGGACCGTAGATGCCGCCCTGGATGCGCGCCGCCTGGCTCACCGGATCGACTTCTAGCACCTTGTCCATGTGGCGCATGGAAATCGTCACGACCTTGTCGAAGGCGGCCGAGGGCTCGATGCCTTTCACCACCGACGAGCCGCCGCCGTAGGGGATCGCCTTGGCGCCGATCGAATCGCACCATTCCAGCACGCGTACTACGTCCCGCTCGTTCTCGGGGAACGCCACGGCGTCGGGCGGGTTGGGCACCGAGCGCTGCAGCATGCGGATAGCATCGAAGCCCGCCTTGCCATAGCTGTGTTCGAGCCGGGTGAGCTGATCGGTGCGCACCATTGCCTGCAGGGCCGACGGCACGTCGACGCGCGGCTTGCGCAGGGTGAATTCCTCCGGCTTGGGCGGCGCTGTCACGTCGAAGCTGCTGACGCCGTAGCGCGCGGCGAGCTCGGCCTCCCACGGCTTGATCTCTTCGGGGCTGAGATCCTCGTCGGCGTACCCCCAGGCATAAAACTTCTTTTGCCGGCGCATGGCGTTTCCTCGTTCTGTCTTGTTCGTCGTCAGGCGGCTCGCGCGCCGGAGAAGGCAATCGGAGCGCCTGAGCCCTTGATCTGCGTCCGGTGCATGATTCGGCGCGCGGTGCCGTCGAATGGATCGCGGCGATGCATGGTCGAGCGATTGTCCCACATCACGAGATCGCCGAGCTTCCACTTGTGTTCGTAGAGGAACTGCGGCTGCGTGACGTGCGTCCACAGTGCTTCCAGCACCGCGTCCGACTCTTCGCGGGAATAGCCTTCGACAAAGGAATTGCGCCGGCGCCCGAGATAGAGCGTGGCGCGGCCGTTCGCGGGATGGCGCAGGATTGCCGGATGCCAGGCGCCCGGCGCGGCGATTGGATCGTCGGTCGGCGTCACGCCCTTGCGCAGAAAGCCGCCGGAATTATAGGTGCCGTCATGTTTGATGCGCCGGCCTTCGATTTTGCGCCGCAGATCGGCGGGCAAGGCATCGCAGGCGGCTTGCATGCCGCAGAACCAGGTGTTGCCGCCGGTCGGCGGGATTTCCAGCGCGAACAGCATCGAGGCGTCGGGTGGCGCATCGAGATAGCTCATGTCGGTGTGCCAGACGGCTTCGCCGTTGCCGAGCGCGCCGATCGGATCGCCGTTCTTGTCGAGCACGTTGGACACGACATAGACGTCGGGATAGCCGGGCGGGCTGATCCGGCCGCGCTCCTGATTCGGCGGCGGGTCGAGTTCGCCGAAGCGGTGGCTAAACGCCAGCAGATCGTCGTCGGTGAGCTTCTGGCCGGACAGCAGGATCATCGAATGGCGATGCCAGGCATGCTCGATGGCCGCGAAGTCGGCATCGCTCAAGCGGCGCAGATCGACGCCCGTGATCTCCGCGCCGACCGCCGGCGTGAGAGGGCGCACTGTCACGGTCATAGGACCCTTGCCATGTCGTTTCTCCCTGGCCGCGATGATCGGCCCGCGGCCGGCCGCGTTCAAGCGCCGAGAGTCGAGGCGAGCCAGCCCCGCAGATTGAGGGCGACGGCGGGCGCGATCGGCCCAGCGAATCCCGGATCGCCCGGCCCCGAGACGGATTTCAGGTTGTGGCTGACCAGCGGCACGACGACGGCTTCGGCGGGTCCGGCCCGACGATCGAGCGCATCGATCAAGGGCTGAATCTCGCCCATCGGCACGACCTGCTGGTCGGCGCCGCCATGCAACAGGAGGCAGGGCTGCTTCAGGGTCAGCAAGGTCTTCGCCGGGTCGAAGCCCAGTTCGCCGTGCAGGAATGGGCCGATATAGGGCGGAAAGAGAGCGGCGAGGTCGGCGGGTACCTCGGACGGCACCCGTCGTGTGCGGCGGATCGCGTCCATGATGCGCTCGGCCGGTGCGACCAGGTGCGGCGCGTTGCGGCCGAGTTGATTGCGGATGATCTCGTGCAGTGGCCGGCCCGGCGTGCCCGCCAGGACCAGCGCATAGGGCGCGCGGGCCGGCACGCTCGCTTCTGCTGTCGCGACGGCGAACAGACCGCCTTCGCTGTGACCCAGCAGGGCAGTGGCGTAGGCCTTGACCTCGTCCTGCCTGATCAGCTCGGCGTGCGCCAGCTGCACATCGCCGATGAAATTCTCCCAGGCGAAGAACAGTTCCTGGTCGGCAAGCTTGGTCGGCGCTCTCGTGGACTGGCCGATTCCGCGCTTGTCGTAGCGGATGCTGGCGATGCCGGCCTCGGCGAGCAGCTCGGCGATCTGCTTCAGCAGGTCGATCTTCGCGGGGATCAGCGGATTGTTGCCGTCGCGATCGGTCGGGCCGCTGCCCGCGATCAGCACGACCCCGGGAACCTTCTGCAGTTCGCTGTTCATCGGCAGCACCAGGGTGCCGGCAAGTTCGATGCCGCCCGCGCCGGGAAAGCGCACCTGACGGGTCTTGGAGCCCTCGGCGCGCGTCGGGCCTGCGGCCCACGCCGCACCTCCCAGGACGAACGCCTGTCGACGTTTCATCGACGGCGCCTCACCGTCGACCGGTGATGTGAACGTGAAAATGAAACACGAGCTGGCCGCCATCGGGTCCGTGATTGGATACGACACGGAAGCCGCTGCCGACTCCGAGCTGGTCGGCGATTCTGGTGACCGCGCGCCAGAAAGCGGCGATCGCTTCGGCCGAGGCCTTTTCCGTGAAATCAACGATCGAGACGTACTCGCCCTTTGGGATCACCAGCACATGGACCGGCGCCTTGGGATGGATGTCGTTGAACGCGAGCACGTGCTCGTCCTCGAAGACCTTGGTGCAGGGTGCCTCGCCGCGCAGGATCTTGGCGAAGATGTTGGTGCGGTCGTATACAGTCATGGGATGCTCCTGCGCTTGACGCAGGATAGTGCCTTTCTCAAAGTCGCGTGAGTGGCCCTGCGAGAGTTGGCGCGCATGTCATCGGGTTCATTCGCTCGTTCATCCGTCGAAAAGGCCCAGCGTGAGCTCGCGCCGGCACCGATCAATCCCGACTGGATTCTCGAGGGGCGTCCGCAAGCACGCTATGCGCCGTTGTCGCGCCTGACCGACGGCCGGACCTGGGTTGACTTGTGGGACTGCACGGCTGGCCGCTTCCACTGGTACTACGCCTGTGACGAGACCGCCCACATTCTCGAAGGCGAGGCCGTAATCACCGATGGTGACGGCGAGGTCTGGCGGGTCGGCGCGGGCGACGTCGTCACCTTCCGGCAGGGCAGCCGGGCCCATTGGCAGGTGCCGGCTTACGTTCGCAAGCTCGCCGTCATGCATCGACCGCTGCGTCCGTCGGTGCGGGCCGTCGTTCGTCTGCGCGACCGGGTGCGCCATCTGGCCAAGAGACTGGGCCGCAAAATCGGCCTCGGCACGCAAGGCGGCGCAGTGGTTGTGGCATTCGACCTGGCCGACTGGATGCCGCTGCTCGCGCTGTAGCGTGAGCGTCCCGCTCTATTTTGGTTTGCGGGCTGCTTTCTCGGCGATGCCCGACAGGCCCTCGCGACGGGCCAACTCGGTCCATACTGCCTTCGGCTTGACGCCCGTTGCCGCCCAGAGCGTCAGCAGATGGTAGAGCATGTCGGCGCTTTCACCGACCAGCTTGGGCCGGTCGCCGCGAATGCCCTCGATCAGCGCCTCGACCGCTTCCTCGCCCAGCTTCTTGGCAATCTGCTGGCGGCCGCGCGAGAACAGGCGGGCCGTGTACGACGTGTCGGGATCGGCGCCCTTGCGGCTGTCGATCACGACATAAAGCCGATCGAGCACGTGATCGAGCTCGCCGGTCAGGGCGTCGCGCTGCTTCTTCTTGAGCGACTTCTTCTTTGCTTTCTTCTTCTTGGCCATCGAGGGGAACTCTACCGACGCCTTTTCACCGGCGTGTATTTGCCATTCTAGCGCAAAATTATGGCGAGGGCGAGATTTGCCGCATCGGCACGCCGGCGCGGGCGAGATGTTCCTTGGCCTGGGCGATGGTGAATTCGCCGAAATGGAAGATCGAGGCGGCCAGCACCGCCGAGGCGCCGCCCTTGGTCACGCCCTCCAGCAGGTGGTCGAGCGTGCCCACCCCGCCCGAGGCTACGACCGGGACGGTCACGGCATCGGAGATGGCCCGGGTCAGCTCCAGGTCGAAGCCCTGCTTGGTGCCGTCGCGGTCCATCGAGGTGATCAGCACCTCGCCGGCCCCGTGGGCGGTCATGCGGCGGGCCCAGTCGATGGCGTCCAGCCCGGTGCCCTTGCGCCCGCCATGGGTGAAGACTTCCCATTTGGCCGGGGCGACCTTGCGGGCGTCGATCGATACGACGATGCACTGGTCGCCGTATTTCTCGGCGGCCTCGCGCACGAACTCCGGCCGGCTCACGGCGGCAGAGTTGATCGACACCTTGTCGGCGCCGGCCAGCAGCAGCTTGCGGATGTCTTCGATGGTGCGCACGCCGCCGCCGACGGTCAGCGGCATGAAGCACTGTTCGGCGGTGCGCGCCACCACGTCGAAGATCGTGTCACGGTTCTCGTGACTCGCGGTGATGTCGAGGAAGGTCAGCTCGTCGGCGCCGGCGGCGTCGTAGAAGCGCGCCTGCTCGACCGGATCGCCGGCGTCGCGCAGGTCGAGGAACTGCACGCCCTTCACCACGCGCCCGTCCTTGACGTCGAGGCAGGGGATGATGCGGACCTTCAGCATCGTCATGTCATTCGCCCTTCAGCACGCGAATGGCGTCGGGCACGGTGACCCGTCCGTCATAGAGTGCGCGGCCGACAATAGCGCCGACGATGCCGTATTCCTCCGCCGGCCGAAGCTCGCGCAGATCGTCGAGCGAGCTGACGCCGCCGGAGGCGATCACCGGCGTGGTCAGGTGCTGGGCAAGCGTGATGGTGGCGTCGATGTTGACGCCGCCCATCGCACCGTCGCGATCGATGTCCGTGTAGATGATGGCGGAAACGCCGGCATCCTCGAAGCGCAGCGCCAGGTCGAGCGCGCGCATCGTGCTCTGTTTGGTCCAGCCGTCGACCGCCACGATTCCTTCGCGCGCATCGATGCCGACCGCGACCTGGCCCGGCCACTGCTTGCACGCGGCCTTCACGAGACCCGGCTCCTTCACCGCGACCGTTCCCAGGATCACGCGCTTCACGCCGGCCTCGAACCACTGCGCGATGCTCTCGATGGTGCGAATGCCGCCGCCCAGCTGCGTCGGCACCTCGATTTCCTTCAGGATGCTCTCGACTGCCGCGCGATTGACCGGATGGCCCTCGACTGCGCCGTTGAGATCGACCAGATGCAGCCATTCGCAGCCGGCGTTGGCGAAGGCCTTGGCCTGTGCTGCCGGGCTGTCGTTGAACACGGTCGCCCGGGCCATGTCGCCGCGCAGCAGCCGCACGCACTTGCCGTCCTTCAAATCGATCGCGGGAAAAAGAATCATGGCGGCGCGGGATTTAGCGCGTCGGGGGGGCTTGCGCCACCCTCCATGGTGGTGCGCGGCAATCCATCCTCGTTATCCCGCCAATCCACCGG